>CADCOL010000149.1 GCA_902803015.1 uncultured Lachnospiraceae bacterium
CGGGAAAAGGGACTTGAACCCTCACGTCGTTTCCAACACTAGATCCTTAGTCTAGCCTGTCTGCCAATTCCAGCATCCCCGCATATCGTTTTGCGACTTGTCTATTTTAACAAGTCCATAATTAAAAGTCAACTTGTAATCTGAGGTTTTTTATGAAAAAATTCAAAAATTTCTTAAAAAAAGAAAAGGAAAAAGAAAAAACGCACGGAATACTATAAATGTGGGTTTTCCTAGGAGGGGTTATGAACATTCGAGAACGTTTGGAATTGGAAGAAAAAGAGCTCTTAAGTCCGTATGCGTCTTTCAGCGCCGAATCAAAAGGAAGAATACGGCAGGAAGAAGAATGCGACATTCGTCCGGTTTTTCAAAGAGACCGTGACAGAATCCTGCATTCCAAGTCGTTTCGCCGTCTGAAAGATAAAACGCAGGTTTTCTTATCGCCCGAAGGCGATCATTACAGAACCAGACTTACACATACACTGGAAGTATCCCAGAATGCAAGAACAATTGCCAAGGCGCTTCGTTTGAACGAAGATCTGGTCGAAGCAATTGCGCTCGGTCATGATCTGGGCCATACGCCCTTCGGTCATGCCGGGGAGCGCGCGCTCAATGAAATCTGCCCCCTCGGATTCGAGCACAACGTGCAAAGCCTCCGTACCGTGGATGTTTTGGAAAAGGACGGACAGGGATTAAACCTGACCGCGGAAACCAGGGACGGCATCCTGAATCATCAGACGGCCTCCATGCCGTTTACGCTCGAAGGCAAGATTGTCCGCATTTCGGATAAAATCGCCTACTTCCATCATGACATGGATGACGCGGTGCGCGGCGGAATTTTAAAAGAATCCGACCTGCCGAAGTCAATCGGTGACGTCCTGGGATATACCGCTGCAGAGCGGCTGGATCATTTTATCCATGATATTATCATTAATTCCAAGGATCAGAACGATATCCGCATGTCCCCCGAAACGGAAGCGGGCATGAAGGAACTTCGAGCATTCATGTTTGAATATGTTTATACGAATCCGGCTGCCAAAAGCGAGGAAGCAAAGGCAGAGAACCTGATTAAGACACTTTATCAGTATTATTACGATCATTTTGACCTTCTGCCGAGGGAACTTCTTGTTGTTTACGACAGGGAAGGAAACAAGGATCAGACGGTCTGCGATTATATAGCCGCCATGACGGACCGGTTTGCCATTGCAAAGTACGAAGAAATCTATATTCCGAAGTGCTGGCACGGCTGACGAAGCGAGGAGTAAATATGTATTATCCGGATGAACTCGTGGAAGAGATTCGGTCCCGATGCGATATCGTGGATACACTTTCCCAATTTATCTCCCTACAAAAAAAGGGTTCCAACTATGTTTGCTGTTGCCCCTTTCATAATGAAAAGACTCCTTCCTTCCACGTAAGCCGGAACAAGCAGATGTATAAATGCTTCGGTTGCGGAGAGGGCGGTAATGTATTTACGTTTTTGCAAAAATACGAGAACATGACGTTTCCCGAGGCAGTGGAGTATTTAGCCCCCATAGCCGGTGTGACGCTGCCGGAGCGGGACAACTCCAAAGAGGCCAGGGAAAAGGCGGGTAAAAAAGCAAGGATGTACGAGTTAAACAAGGACGCGGCTAATTATTTTTACAAAGTCCTTTGGGATGAGAACCGCGGCAAACTCGGCATGCAGTACTTAAAGAAGCGCGGGCTGACGGACGAAACGATTAAACATTTTGCACTCGGTTTTGCACCGACGGATTCGCGGGAAATCGTAAGGTATTTAAGGAGTCGCGGATATTCCGATGAGGAAATGATTGCTTCCGGAATCGCGAATTATTCGGAAAAATACGGATTGTCCAGTCCCTTCTGGAACCGCGTGATGTTCCCCATCCTGGATGAACAGAGCAAGGTACTCGGATTCGGCGGACGAGTCATGGGCGACGGCGAGCCGAAATACTTAAACTCGCCGGAAACGGATGTTTTCAATAAAAGGCAGAATCTGTACGGCTTCGTATTTGCGAAAAAATCGAGGAAAAGCAGGTTTATCCTTTGCGAAGGATATATGGATGTCATATCCCTTCACCAGGCGGGATTCAATGAAGCGGTTGCGGCACTCGGAACGGCATTCACTTCGGAACATGCCAGAATCCTGAAACGCTATTCGCCGGATGTGTACCTGTCATTTGACAGCGACGGCGCGGGCGTTAAGGCTGCGATGCGGGCGATAGAGATTTTAAGACAAAAGGAAGTAACGGGACGCATCATCAACATGCAACCCTATAAAGATCCGGACGAATTCATCAAGAATCTCGGTGCGGAAGAATATGAAAAGCGTATGGAAAGCGCGGAGGATTCCTTCCTCTTCCAGGTCCATACGACTCAGAAAAAATACAATCTGGACGATTACGCGGAGTTGACCAAATTCCATCATGAGATTGCGGCATTTCTTGCACAGATGGACGATCCGCTGCTAAGGGACAATTACCTGAATGCGGTGGCGCGTGAATACGGAATCAACAGCGAACATTTGCGGCAGGCGGTTTCCAAAGAGGCCATGGTACTGGCAAACATCAGACAAAGGGAAGAAAGCCGGTCCGCAGACGGAAAGAAAGTTTCGAAGGAAGATCACGTCAAACATACGGAGCAGCTGCTTCTTACCTATTTACTCGAGGAAGACGGGCTCTATGCGCAGATTGAGCAGTATTTGACAGACAACGATTTTACCAACGAACTGTATCGAAACGTTGCGAAAATGTTCTTTGAGGATTTGCGTGCAGGCAACAAACCGAATCCCGCCGGCATCGTATCGAAGTTTGAAGATGCCGACGAACAGAGTGAAGTCAGTGCTCTGTTTACAACGCGTATCGAGGAACTGACGGACAAACGTGACCGTGAGAAGGCATTCTTAGACATACTTCTTAAAGTAAAACAAAACAGTTTTGAAAAATGGAAAGCCGAAAACGGGAACGATATTTCCGCGCTGAACGAGGAAATCGAGCGCAAGAAGAGTTTGGAAGAATTGAAACGAATCAATATCCGGTTATAGAAAGGGGAAAATGAAGTGGCTACGAAAAAGACAACGACCAAAGTCGAGAAAGAAGTAAAGGAAACGAAGGAGAAAAAATCCGTGAAGAAAGAAACAGCAACGAAGGCAACTGCAGCCAAGGAAACCAAGACGACCAAGAGCACCAAGGCAGCGAAAGCTGCACCGGAGAAGGCAGCTGCGACCAAGGAGACTAAGGCAACCAAGAGTACCAAAGCGGTAAAAGAAGAAAAGGCCGTAAAGGAAACCAAGGCGACCAAGACCAAGGCAGCAGCCAAGGAAGCGGCAAAAGAGGAAAAGCCCGTAAAGGAGACCAAGACCGCAAAGAGCACAAAGGCTGCGAAAGAGACTCCCGGAAAGGAAGAAAAGCCTGTAAAGAAATCCAGAGCGAAGGCCGTTAAGGAAGAAGAAGCAGCTATCGTTGCGCCGGAAAAACCGAAGAGAGGCAAAAAGGCCAAGGTCGTAGAAGAAGAGGAAGAAGTTTTCGAAGGAGATGCTTTCGAAGACGATGATTACGAAGGCATCGATGACGGGGCATACGATGAAGCGTTCGTGGCGAAGTTTGACGAGCGTATGAAGGAACTTCTTGATTTTGCAAAGAAGAAGAAAAACATTCTTGATGACGGCGAAGTAGCTGCATTTGTTGCTGACTTAAATCTCGATGAGGAGCAGTTTGACAGAGTCAGCGATTTTCTTGAGCAGAACAATGTCGATATCCTGCCCATCGTAGAGGGTGACGATGATCTGGAACCCGATGACGAAATGCTTCTTGCAGCGGAAGATGACGAGAAGGAAGCACTGGATATCGATGTCGACAACATTGATCTTGCAGGTCCCGAAGGTATCGGAACGGAAGATCCCGTTCGTATGTACTTAAAGGAAATCGGTAAGGTATCCTTACTTTCCGCTGAGGAAGAAATCGAGCTTGCAAAGCGTATGGAAGAAGGCGATGAGGAAGCAAAGAAGCGTCTTGCGGAAGCAAACTTACGTCTTGTTGTCAGCATTGCAAAGCGTTATGTGGGCCGTGGACTTCTTTTTCTCGACCTGATTCAGGAAGGAAACTTAGGTCTGATTAAGGCCGTTGAAAAATTCGATTACCGTAAGGGATACAAGTTCTCCACCTACGCAACATGGTGGATTCGCCAGGCGATTACCCGTGCGATTGCGGACCAGGCGAGAACAATTCGTATTCCCGTACATATGGTGGAAACCATTAACAAGCTGATTCGCGTTTCCAGACAGCTTCTTCAGGAACTCGGCCGCGAGCCGTCTCCGGAAGAAATTGCGGAAGTATTGAAAATGCCCGAAGAACGCGTTCGTGAAATCTTAAAGATTTCGCAGGAACCGGTTTCTCTGGAAACTCCGATCGGTGAAGAGGAAGATTCGCACCTTGGCGATTTTATCCAGGACGACAATGTTCCCGTTCCTGCGGATGCTGCGGCATTTACGCTCCTTCGCGAACAGCTGAACGAGGTACTGTCCACTTTGACCGAAAGAGAGCAGAAGGTTCTTCGCCTGCGTTTCGGTCTTGACGACGGACGTCAGAGAACATTGGAAGAGGTTGGCCGCGAGTTTAACGTAACCCGTGAGCGTATTCGTCAGATTGAAGCGAAGGCGCTTCGTAAACTGCGTCATCCTTCCAGAAGCAGAAAGTTAAGAGATTATCTGGATTAATGGCAGAGCTTGGAATTCGCCTTTCGGCGGTAGCCGGAATGGTGCAAAACGGAAACTGCATAGCGGATATCGGCTGCGATCATGCATTTGTAAGCATTGCCCTGGTGCAAAACGGCATTGCAAAGCGCATGATAGCCTGCGATATCAATAAGGGGCCTTTGGAACATGCAAAAGACCACATTCATATGTGTGAGCTCGATGATCTGATTGAGACAAGGCTTTGCGACGGTCTTTCCGGAATCAGGCCGGGAGAGTGTGACGGCGGAATCATCGCCGGAATGGGCGGTCCGCTGGGACTGGAGATTCTTTATAAAGGGCGCGAGGTGATGAAAGACTGGCAGCAGGTAATCCTGCAGCTGCAGTCGAAACTTCCGCTTGTACGCTTTGTCTTAAAAGAGTGGGGCTTTGAAACGGTCTTTGAGAATATGGTTTTCGAAGACGGAAAATTCTATCCGATGATGCGTCTTAAGGTGCCGAAGAAAGACTTTTATGAGTTGGAGATTGCGGATTTTGACGCATATCTGGATGAGATGGAGAAAAAGCTTTCCGTACAGCCTTCCGAAGATGTATGCAATTACACGTACGGAGAGTTGTTGATTGCAAATCATTCGCCGATTCTTCTCGCATTCCTCGGAAAGGAAGAAGAAAGGCTTTTATCCGTTGCGGAGAAACTCGAAGAGGGCAACATGCAGCGCCTTAATGAAATCAACGCACAGATGGATACGTTAATGATGGCAAAGTGGAAACTGGAAGGTTGCTAGGAAACGAATCCGCAACTGACCGGCACGCAGGGAAATGTAAGGGGGAAAACATATGACTTGCGAAGAGATTCTTGAAAAACTCGAACAGCTTTCGCCTTCTTCGTTTGCCATGGACTGGGACAATTCCGGTTTTCTGGTGGGCGATAGGAAGAAGGAAGTACGACGCGTTTTGATTGCCGTGGATGCCACGAAAGAAGTAATTCAGGAAGCAATCGATAAAAATGCCGATTTTATTCTGACGCATCATCCGATGATTTTTAAACCGGTAAAACGCGTGACAAAGGACGATGTTCTCGGAGAGAAAATCATGCTTCTTTGCGAACATGGAATCGGCTTATGCTGCATGCATACGAACTTTGATGTCATGGGCATGGCGGATGCGGTGGCGGACGAACTGTCCCTTCAAAAAAGAGATGTGCTTGAGGTAACATTCGAGGACGATATCTCCAAAGAGGGTTTGGGGAGAACCGGAATGCTTCCGCGTGAAATGAGTTTAAAGGAACTTGCATCGGTTGTGAAGATGAAATTTCATATTCCGAATGTCATTCTTTACGGAGAAAGTGACCGCATTGTGGAAAAAATCGCCATCTGCGGCGGCAGCGGTAAAAGCATGATTCCGTATGCGCAAAAATCCGGCTGTCAGGTACTGATAACAGGAGACCTGGATTATCATTCCTGCCTGGATGCCATGCAGGACGGACTTTCCTTAATTGATGCGGGTCATTTCGGAATTGAAAAGATTTTTATTCCTTACATGAAGGATTTTTTTGAAAAAGAGCTGAAAGGAATTACGGTACTTTGTTCCCGTCAGGAACAGATCGGGACCGTGGTTTAGGGGGGACGATTATGGATCAGGAAAACAGTATTACGCTTGTAGTACAGGGAAAAGAATACACATATCCGCTCGGAATTACATACGGGGAAATTGCTAAGAATTTTCAGGCACAGTATCCGCATGCGATTGCAATTGCAAATCATAATACCAGATACAGAGAGCTTTTCCAGGAAGCGGACGGAAACGGGGAACTGGAATTCCTTGATTTGTCCACGGCAACGGGACATTCGACCTATATGCGTACGGCGATTCTGCTTTTTGTAAAGGCCGTAAACGATGTGGTCGGTATTAACCGAATCGGAAAACTGAAACTGGAATTTTCGATGAGTACAGGATATTTCTTTTCTTTCGACGGAGAAGTTTCCATTGACGAGGAACTGATTGCGGCGATTCTGAAAAGAATGCACGAAATCGTGGATGCCGGCACCGTGATTAACAAAGACAGTTTCCCTCTTACGGAAGCCATGAAGATTTTCGAGCAGCAGAACATGCCGGATAAAATGAAAACCTGCTATTTCCGCAGAAGCCGTGTCATCAACCTTTACGAGATTGACGGATATTTCGATTATTTTTACGGATACATGCTCCCGAACATGGGCATGGTAAAATACTTCGACGTATTGCAGTTCCGGGGCGGATTTATCCTGAACCTTCCGACAAAACAGGAACCGGAAATCGTGCCCGAATTCGTTCCGCTTCCCAAGATTTACAAGACCATGATGTCCGCAACCGCGTTAAATGACGTGATGGGAATCAATGTGGTCGGGGATTTAAACGAGCAGCTTTGCGACGGGGATTACGAAGACATGATTCTGGTTTCCGAAGCACTGCAGGAGAGAAATATCGCGAATATCGCGACGGATATTGCAAAGCGTTCCGGCGTCAAATTCGTAATGATTGCGGGACCTTCTTCCTCCGGAAAAACATCGTTTTCGCACCGTTTGTCCATCCAGCTTAAGACACTCGGTTTCAAACCGCATCCGATTGCGGTGGATGATTATTTCGTTAACCGTGAGGATACGCCGAGGGACGAAAAAGGCGATTACAATTTTGAATGTCTGGAAGCCATTGACGTAAAGCTTTTCAATGACGACATGGGCAGACTTCTTTCCGGAGAAGAGGTACAGATGCCGACGTTTAATTTTAAATCCGGACAGAGAGAGTATCGAGGCAATACC
>CADCOL010000150.1 GCA_902803015.1 uncultured Lachnospiraceae bacterium
TATTGTCGGGCAGGGGTTTCTGGCATACGAAATCTTTTGAAGACAAAATCAAACACCTTGTTTTGTCCGACGGACCTCACGGTTTGAGAAGACAGGCGGAAGGCGCGAACAACAATTCTGCATTTCTTGCCATCTGTTATCCGACGGCAAGTGCGCTTGCATGCACTTTTGACACCGGCATTGTCGGACGAATCGGTGACGAACTCGGCAAGGAAGCAAAGGAAAAGAAGGTTTCCCTTCTTTTGGGGCCGGGCGTCAATATGAAACGTTCGCCTCTTTGCGGACGCAATTTCGAATATTTCAGTGAGGATCCGTATCTTGCCGGATGCATGGCTACATCCTATGTGCGCGGAGTGCAGCAAAACGGCGTCGGTACTTCCTTAAAACATTTCGCTGCGAATTCTCAGGAAACGCATCGTATGCGTTCGAATTCCGTCATTGACGAAAGAACGCTTCGCGAAATCTATTTAAAGGCATTCGAGATGGTGGTAAAAGGCGCACAGCCCAAGACCATCATGGCATCCTATAACCTTGTAAACGGCTATTATTCGACCGAAAACAAATGGATGCTTACGGATGTGTTAAGAAACGAATGGGGATTTGAAGGCCTTGTGGTTTCCGACTGGGGCGCATGCTCGAATCTTACCAAGGCTGTAAAAGCCGGTATGGATCTGGAAATGCCGGACAGCTACGGAGTTCATAAAGAAGCATTAAAGAAAGATTTAGAGGCTGGCGCTATAACCGAAGAAGAAATTGATGTTGCCGTAAACCGCCTGTTGAAACTGATTGAGGAATTCGGAATTTCCGAGGCGGAAGAGGCATCCTATGTCATTCCCGAGGCGGATGAATTCCGTGAAAGAGAGAATACAAAACGCCGTCACAGACTTGCATACGAAGCTTCGGTCAATGCAGGGGTCCTTTTAAAGAACGAAGACATTCTGCCGCTTAAGAAAGACCTGCATGTACTTGTTGTCGGTGATCTGGCGGTACACACGCGTTTCCAGGGCGGCGGTAGCAGCCATATTAATGCGCTCGAATATCCGAATGTATTCGAATGCATGAAAGCAGAATATCCAAATGTCGATTTTGCAAAAGGATATGACAGCCTTCGTTACGATTATGATGAAAACATGGAAGCGGAAGTGATTGAAAAATCGCAGAATGCCGATGTAATACTTTACTGTGGCGGTCTGACGGATCTTGCGGAAGGCGAGGGATATGACCGTTCCACACTTTTGATGCCGGAGAATCAGATTCACTTAATTCAGAAGCTTTTAACGCTTGATAAGAGACTGGTTTTCCTTTCGTTCGGCGGTGCGCCTTATGTGATGGAAGGACTGGAAAAATTCGATGCCGTTCTTCATATGTATTTAGGCGGAGAAGCGGTTGCGGAAGCTTCCGTGGCACTTTTATCCGGCCGTGAGAATCCGAGCGGTCATTTAGCTGAAACATGGCCCTTACACATCGAGGATACTCCCGCATACGGAAGCTTCGGAAGCAGGGAATATTCGGTAAGATATGAGGAAGGTCTCTTTATCGGATACCGTCATTATGTCAGCAAATTAATCCCCGTTCAGTTCCCGTTCGGCTACGGATTATCCTATACGGAATTTGAATATTCGAATCTGAATGTTGTAAAAGCAGCGGACGGATTTACAGCCTGCTTTGAAATGATGAATACCGGAAACCGTGTCGGAAAGACGGTTCCGCAGCTTTATGTAAGAAACAGTCAGGGCGATTTTAAACGTGCAAGTCTGGAACTCAGAGGATTCGAAAAGGTTTCCTTAAATCCGGGAGAGAAGAAAGAAATCTGCATGAAAGTTCCCATGGATGCATTTAAGGTATATGACGTAAATGCACATGACTGGGTCATTCCGGAAGGAGAGTACGGAATCTGCATCGGTAAGTCCGTGGAAGAAATCGTTCTGTCCGAAAATGTATTTGCGGAAGGCGTTAAGGATTTGAGATTAGTTGATGAAATGCCGAAAGATCCGGAGATTTCAGGACCGAGATTTAATGTAACTTCTTCGTTTGCGGAACTTGCGGAATATTCCGAAACCGCAAAGAAAATGATGGAAATTGCGCTTCAAAGAATTCGCGAACGATTCCCGGATAAATCCGATGAGGAGCCGGAAGTTCGCATGACAATCGAAACATTCAAAGACGGTACAGCCGATTCCTCCGCGCTTTTCAGCGGCGGAACAATTCCGTACGATACCTTATATCAGATTATTGAGGAAGCAAACGCGAATTATCATTCATGATGCACAGTAATTAAAACAACCGTGAAAAATCCCCCTCACTGTGATATGTACCCAGAATCCTGGACACATTGATTTATGATTTAGGTGGAACACATGGATGCTTCCCTGTACTTTACAGGAGGCATCCA
>CADCOL010000151.1 GCA_902803015.1 uncultured Lachnospiraceae bacterium
AGCATAAAAGAAAGGTTTCAAAATGGCAAAAAAGGATAAGGACGAAATCAGATGTTCCTTCTGCGGACGTTCGCAGGATCAGGTAAATAAAATGATTGCCGGTCCGGACGGACTGTTTATCTGCGACGAGTGCGTGGATATGTGCTCCCAGATTGTGGGCGAGCAGAAGTACTATCGCGGAAGCGAACTGGATGATGATGATGATGACGAGAAGGACATCAACCTTTTAAGACCGGTAGAAATCAAAGAGTTTCTGGATGAGTATGTAGTTGGTCAGGAAGAAGCCAAGAAGGTGCTCTCCGTAGCGGTATATAACCACTACAAACGTGTAATGGCTCCGGAAGACCTGGATGTGGAGCTTCAAAAGAGCAATATCATCATGGTCGGCCCTACGGGTTCCGGTAAGACATATCTTGCACAGACTCTGGCAAAAATCATCAACGTGCCGTTCGCAATCGCGGATGCAACAACACTGACCGAAGCCGGTTATGTCGGTGAGGACGTGGAAAACATCCTTTTAAAACTGATTCAGGCAGCGGATTACGATGTGGAACGTGCGGAATACGGTATCGTTTACATCGACGAAATCGATAAAATCACCAAAAAGAGTGAGAACGTGTCCATCACCCGTGATGTATCCGGTGAAGGCGTTCAGCAGGCACTTTTGAAAATCATCGAAGGCACAAATGCTTCCGTACCACCCCAGGGTGGAAGAAAGCATCCTCAGCAGGAGTTAATCCCGATTGACACCACCAATATTCTCTTTATCTGCGGCGGTGCATTTGACGGACTCGAGAAGATTATCGAGGCAAGACTGAACCAGAAATCCATCGGTTTCAATTCGATTCTTGCAAAGAACTCCGACAAGGCACTGGGTGAGCTTTTGAAGGAAGTGGCGCCGCAGGATTTTATCAAATTCGGTCTGATTCCCGAATTTATCGGTCGTGTGCCGGTGAGCGTATCTTTGGAAGGCCTTGATGTGGATGCACTCATCCGTATCATCAAGGAACCGAAGAATGCGATGGTAAAACAGTATAAGAAACTCTTCGAACTTGACGGCGTGGAGCTGGAATTCGAAGAGGACGCGATTCGCGAAATCGCATCGGAAGCATATGAAAGAAAGACCGGAGCCAGAGGAATCCGTTCCATTATGGAGAAGGTTATGATGGATGTAATGTTCGAGATTCCTTCGGACGAGACCATCGAAAAAGTAATCATTACCAAGGATTCCGTGCTTGGAAACAGCAAACCGACGGTAATCCGGTTCGGAGAGAGTACACAGAGCAAAAAGAAGAGAGCTTAAAGTATGAGTGAGTATTCCGAGTTAAAGAGGCTTCCATTAATCGCCATGCAGGGAATGGTGGTTCTGCCGGGGATGGTGGGACACATCGATCTCAAAAAGGGTGATGCATCGGAAGCCTTAATTAATCTGTTAAACGGAGGCGGGCACATTGCCCTTGCCACAATGCGTGAAGGCTTGAGCACCTTAGAAGGGCCCGAGTCTGTTTTTCCCGTGGGTGCGGAGACTTTGATTAAGCAAAAAGTCGTTATGCCGGACGGAAATGTAAGGCTTTTACTTGAGGGAATCGAGCGCATTGTATTCCGTGAAATCAACAAGCAGCCGAACGGCATTATGATGGCTGCGGTCAGCTTAAAACCGGTGGAACGCGCCGAGTTCACGGCGGATGAGGAAGAGGCAAGAATCCGCATGCTTGCGGAGATTTTAGGCGAGTATGTGATTTATCAGAAGACGCTTCCGAAGACTCTGCTTGACTATGCGAGAAATGCGAACGAGCTTTTCCCGTTCATGCGTATTCTTATGGCTAAAATTCCCTTCCAGGCCATCGAGCGCATGTCGCTTCTTATGCAGGATACCGAGGAGAGACTTTTTGAATGCCTGTACCGTGAATTCAGCAAGGAACTTCAGGTTGCAAAGGTTCGCTACGAACTGAACGAAAAACTGATTCGCGAAGTAAACGAAGCAACGATGCAGCAGAAGAAGGATTTTGTTCTGCGTGAGCAGATGAAGGTTATTCGCAAGGAACTCGGGGATGACGAGGAATCGGATGCGGACGAATTCCGCGAAAGACTGAACAAACTGAATGCGCCTGATGAAATCAAGGCGGATATCGATAAGGAAATCGATCGTTTCGAACGTGTTTCGCATTCGGGTTCCGAGGCAGCGGTTGCGTATCAGTACGTGGATACGCTGTTGGAACTTCCCTGGAATGAACGTTCGGATGACAATACCGATCTTGCCAATGCGGCACAGGTTCTCGACGAGGACCATTACGGATTAAAGGATGTCAAGGAACGCGTTCTGGAGTTTCTTGCGGTACGTGCGAGAAATTCAAGCGGAGATACCCCGATTCTCTGTCTTGTGGGACCTCCGGGAACAGGTAAAACTTCGATTGCAAAGTCCGTGGCAAGAGCCATGAACCGTAAATACGAGCGAATCTGCTTAGGCGGCGTACGTGACGAAGCGGAAATCCGCGGTCACAGAAGAACCTATGTCGGTGCCATGCCGGGTCGTTTGGCAAAAGCACTGCTTCATGCGAAGGTAAACAATCCGCTGATTCTTCTCGACGAAGTGGACAAGCTCGGAAGCGACTATAAAGGTGACCCTGCGGCGGCACTTCTTGAAGTGCTTGACGGAGAGCAGAATGTGAATTTTAAGGACCACTATGTGGATTTGCCGATTGATTTATCCCCGGTACTTTTCATTGCAACCGCAAACAATGCGCAGGATATTCCGAGACCTTTGCTTGACCGTATGGAGATTATCGAGCTGAATTCCTATCTGGCAACGGAGAAATTTCACATTGCGAAGGAACATCTTTGGAAGAAACAACTTGAGGCAAACGGCTTAAAGAAGAACGAACTTACGATTACGGACGGTGCGATTCGCACGATTATCGCGTCCTATACGAAGGAAGCGGGCGTGCGTGCGCTTGAACGCTGCTTTGGTAAAATCTGCCGCAAGGCAGCAAAGAGTCTTTTAATGGGCGAAGCAAAGAAGGTCAGTGTAACCGACCGCAATCTGGAAGAGTTCTTAGGCAAGAAAAAATATAAGACCGAGAAGAAAGGCAAGAAGGCGAGAGTCGGTATTGCAACCGGTCTTGCATGGACACCCGTCGGTGGGGAAACGCTTGAAATCGAAGTCGGTATTCTTCCCGGCAAGGGAGAAGTGGATTTTACCGGCCAGCTCGGCGAAGTGATGAAAGAGTCCTGCCTTGCGGCATTCAGCTATGTTCGCGGTGTGGCGGGCAAATATCATGTCGCTCCGGAACTCTTTAAGGAAAACGACGTGCATATTCATATCCCCGAAGGTGCGGTTCCGAAGGACGGACCGTCCGCGGGTATTACGATTGCAACGGCGCTTCTTTCCGCGGTTACGGATATTCCGGTGCGCGGCGATCTGGCGATGACCGGAGAGATTACGCTTCGCGGGAATGTTCTTGAAATCGGAGGCTTAAAAGAAAAGCTTCTTGCGGCGAAGGGTGCGGGATGCAAAACCGTTCTGATTCCGGAAGGAAATGAGCGCGATATCGAAGATTTTGACAGGGAAATTACGGACGGCATCGACATCATTCCGGTACATCAGATGGAAGATGTATTGAAACAGGCACTTGTCAGATAGTTCGTGATAAGCCGTGCAGATCTGCACGAGAGAGGAAAAAACGTGGTCATCAAAAGCGTCAACCTGGAAACCGTCGTCGGCATTACCTCCGCACTTCCGGAGAATACCCTTCCCGAGTATGCATTTGCGGGAAAGAGTAACGTCGGCAAGTCGTCGCTGATCAATGCGGTTATGAACCGCAAGGCCTATGCACGCGTCAGCGGGGAACCCGGCAAAACACAGACGATTAATTATTATAATATCAATAACGAACTCTATCTTGTCGACCTGCCGGGATACGGCTATGCGAAGGTTTCGCAGTCCACGAAAGAGAAGTGGGGTAAAATGATCGAACGCTACTTAAAGCGTTCCCGTCAGCTTCGTAAGGTTTTTCTTTTAGTGGATATCCGTCATGAGCCTTCCGCAAACGATAAGATGATGTACGACTGGGTGGTTGCAACCTGCTTCGAACCGATTGTCATCGCAACGAAAGCGGATAAAATCAAACGTTCCCAGTTGCAGAAACAGTTAAAACTGATTCGTGAAGGCCTCGGTATGAGCAAAGACGGAAAACTGATTGCTTTTTCGGCGGAAACGAAGCAGGGGTTGGAAGAAATCTACGGGATTTTAGAGGCAGATGAATGATCTGAAGGCAGATGAATCATCTGCCTTATTATTAAAAAAAAACCCCGGAATATGTTGGACATATGTTGGACAATGAAGTGTAAAGTAGGTTGCAGAATGAGTAATCAGGAAAGACAGGAATCCAAGGAGGAAACAATATGCCGTCTTTTAAAGTTGAACAATATAAGAAAAATCCCCTTACCGTAATGGAAGGACTGAACGCTTACGGTTATTTTAATTCATATGTCAGCAATGATCTGAGTATCGCAGGGAAGGACGCTCTTTCAGACCAATTCCGTAAATTGGCATTAAGAATTCAGAATCTGGCTTTTCCGGACACTTCGGACGCATTGGTGCAGGATTGTCTGAATGATTTGGGAAAATTAAAGGAAATACTGGAAAAGGTCGAACCCGGTGAGACCAAATCAAATTATGAAATTATCAAAGAAGCGATTGAAGAGGCAGATACCCACAATTCGGGAGAATTTGGTAATTTTGTGAAACATCTGAATATCTTAAATGAAAAATGCGGTCTTCAGATTGATTCCAAGATGCTTTCTTACGAGAAGAAAGAGATTAAGAACAAGATTCACAACGCATTCGAAGAAGAGGAAGAAGACGAAAAAGATAACGTTAAGGAAAATAAACAGGAATTTATTATCGATAATACCAATCTGGATTCCGCCGGCAATGGTGTTGAGGACGAAGATGAGGATGAATACGAGAACAAAAGGCAGATAGTATATGATCCGACTGAGGATGAGAATGAGTACAGGAAAAGGTACAACAAGATCATTCTGGAACGTTCTGAGGACGAAATCGATAATATCGAGCAGGAAGAAGAAAAAAAAGAGGAAAAAGTCGTTCAGCCGGATATTATACCGGTTGATGAAAATGCGGTTTTGCGCGCTTCGGATTTTATTGAGAATCTTCGGGACAACGGATTCCCCAAGACGAATCCGGCTGATCTGGATGCCAGAGAAAAGGAAGTTTATGCAGACCGGTTCTGGAGAATTATTGCTGCACGCCAGCTTGTGGATTCCGTAAGAGGAAGCAGCGAAAGACTTAAGAAGGGTACTTTTACACTTAAGCAACTCAATGACCGTGTCAATGAATTAAAGAACAATACCGCATTAAAAGATTTTATGGCCGGCGTGATGAATGATCCCGATAAATTGCGTGAAGCCATCAGTGCCGCAAAGAAATGGCCGGGTCACGGCGGCGGACTGGATGACATGCTCAGAAGTTATTTCCTGAACGCGAAGCCCGGTGAAATGGAGAATCACAAACTGCATGAGCGTTTCCTGCCCACAATAAAGGAACGTATCGATAAACTTCATGATCAGCTCAGAGAAACGCAAGATGAGGAAGAAATCGCGAGTGCAGGATTGGAAATCATCGCCCTTCGTAATATGGCGAAGGCAGATCTGGATAAGCCGGAGAGCCTTAACAAAAAAATCCCGACCGTGGAATACACGGATCAGGATCTGTATGCCAATGATGACAATAAATTCATTCTTCAAAGATTTGTCGGAAACGAAGCGGAACTATTTGGTGTCAGGGAGATGCTTCTCACCGATGAGGCGAAGAATCTGATGAAAACCGGATACGGCAGTGAATTTGTTGCCCATATTCGTCAGCAGGCCAAAGACAATAATGAACTGGAAGCTCCGGAGCTGGTGGAAGAACTGAATAAGAACACCATCGGTAAACGCCTGACGGAAATAAGAGATGAAGCAGAGCGCCTGAAGAGCCGGATTGATGAAACCGAGAATGAGGCCGAAAAAGAAGCATTTGTCCGTCAGGGTAAGCTTTTAATTGAGGAATACTTACTCCTGATTTCCAAAATTTGGAACGATACGGACAAAACTGTGACAGATGCGCTCAAGGAAAAGGAAGTTCCCTGGGATAAAGTGGATGAAATCTATAAACCGGAC
>CADCOL010000152.1 GCA_902803015.1 uncultured Lachnospiraceae bacterium
GTCATTATTCCGCTTTACACTGCATCCGATTATACCGGAAGACAGTACGACAAGCAGGGCAATTCCGTGAAGTATAAGACAGGAACAAAGATTTCCATGAAAGCACTTCCTGCGGATTACTATCTCGCGATGGTAGATATTTACGACCAGCGCGGTGATGTATATCATTCACCGGTTCTCGGCTACACCGTATCCGCAACCGGAAAGGTTAAGAAGGTCGAAGTGGATAAGAACTTTATCGGAACGGATTACTAAAGGATTCGAATTATGATTGTTTACGATGGTGTAAAAAGTGATTTTATGTCCAGCGTTGAGAACGATACGATTGCGATGGAAATCCGCAATAACATCCTTCAGAAAATGGGCAGGCATACTCCCGAGAATGAGTTTAATTCCTGGGAGAATTCCCTGCTGCATATGTACAAGGTTGTAAATGATTCGGAGATTCCAACGGATGCGGGGATTGCGATTGAGTACAATATTCCGCAGACATCGAAGCGTGTGGATTTTATCATTTCCGGGTATGATTCGGAAGATCATCCCGGAGTCATCATCGTGGAATTGAAGCAGTGGAGCGAACTGAAGAAAGTGGATTCTTCGGAAGCTTTGGTGGAAACATTTACTGGCGGTGCGCTGCGAAGAGTTGTGCATCCGTCTTATCAGGCGTGGTCTTATGCGCAACTGATTTCAGATTACAATTCATCCGTGCAGGATAGCGATATTCATTTGTCGCCCTGTGCATTCTTACATAACTATATTCGTAAAGACAACGATCCGATTGACGATGAGCAGTATGAACTGTATACGGAAGATGCTCCGGCTTTCACAATGGGACAGGTTTTGGAACTGCGCGAATTCATAAAAAAGAGTATTCGCAAAGGGGACCAAAAGAAGATTCTCTACCTTGTCGATCATGGTAAAATCCGTCCCTCCAAGAGTCTTCAGGATTGTGTTACATCAATGATACAGGGCAATCGCGAGTTTGTCATGATAGACGAACAAAGGGTTGTTTATGAAGAGATTATCAAGTATTCCGAGCAGTGTTTAAAAGATCATAAGAAGCGAACGATTATCTGCAAAGGCGGTCCCGGTACGGGAAAGAGTGTTATTGCCATTCAGCTTCTTTGTGAACTGACAAGACGCGACCAGTTCGTTCAGTATGTTTCCAAAAACAGCGCACCGAGACAGGTGTATTGTGCAAAACTGAAAGGCAATGTGAAAAAGAGCAGCGTGGATAACATGTTCAAGGGTTCCGGTGCATATACGGATGTAGGACGAAACATGATTCACACTCTGCTTGTGGACGAAGCACATCGTCTGAATGAAAAATCGGGAATCTTTCGTAACCTCGGAGAGAATCAGATTAAGGAATGTATCCATGCGGCTGGGTGCTCGGTATTCTTTATCGACGAAAGCCAGCGTGTCACTATGGAAGACATCGGTTCGGTGGAAGAAATCATGAAGTGGGCCGCATTCGAGGATTCCGAAGTGATTGAAATGGAACTTGTTTCGCAGTTTCGCTGTAACGGTTCTGACGGATATCTTGCATGGGTTGATGATTTATTGGAAATCAGACAGACCGCGAACTATAACTTAGAGGGTATGGATTACGAAGTTGTATTATGCGATTCGCCCGAAGAAGTTCGAAATATCATTATAGAGAAAAATCGTGCGGCAAACCGTGCGAGAATTCTTGCGGGATATTGCTGGAACTGGCCGAAAGATACCAGAAAAGATACGAATTATCATGATATCCGAATCGGCGATTTTGGAATCAGCTGGAACCTGGATGACGGACAGGCTTTTGCAATCAGCGAAAGCTCCGTAAATGAAGCGGGATGCATTCATACAACACAGGGACTGGAGTTTGATTATGTCGGCGTTATCATGGGCGATGATATCCGCTATGAGAACAACCATGTGGTGACGGATTATACGAAGCGTGCATCGACGGACCAGTCCATCAAGGGAATTAAATCCTTGTTTAAAGAAAATCCCGAAGCGGCTAAGAAGAAGGCGGATGAGATTATCAAGAATACGTATCGTACTCTGATGACCCGCGGGATGAAGGGCTGCTACATTTACTGTACCGATCCGGGAATGCGTGAGTATATCAGGAGAAGGATTGAATTAAAGTAATGAACAAACTTTGGATTATAATTTCAATCGTATTAATAATAATTGCCGGTTTGGTTGTTGTATTCATCGTATTAGGCCGTTCGCAGATTATAGACGGTGACGGAATGGAGCGTAAGTTTACTTACACACAGATTCCGCAGTCACAGGCGAAGGAAATGATGGACAATGACGAAAGTGTGATTGTGGTTGATGTCCGCAGGGAAGATGAGTATAAGGCCGGACATATCGAAGGCGCGATTCTGATTCCGAATGAGAGTATTGATACGACACCGCCCGCGGAACTGCCGGATATGGATCAAAAGATACTGATTTATTGCAGAAGCGGACGACGCAGCAAGGAAGCCGCACAGAAACTTGCGGACATGGGTTACTCGCAGGTATATGAATTCGGCGGAATCATTGACTGGGGATACGGAACGGTAAGAGACGAGTAACAGACCATATAAATTCAGAGGGTAGAGGGGTAAATGTATGGACAAGCCAAAATTCTTTTTTGTATATGCGGA
>CADCOL010000153.1 GCA_902803015.1 uncultured Lachnospiraceae bacterium
CGGCGTATATGTTCGCGAGCAAAATTGCGGAGAGATCCTGAGAGGCTCCTCAAACCAGCTAATACACTATCTGAATGGCAACTCCGGGGAAGAAGCGCCCGGAACGCTTCGCACAAAGTACGAAGCATACATTGAAACAAACCGGAAACAAATCGATGAATTCATAGCCCACGACGGAATCGTGGCGGTCGGAATTCATCCGGGAGAGTTTATAAAGTGAGTAAGACACCGAACGGATTTGAAATAACGGATTTTCTGGAAGGCCTTACGCGGGTCGGAGAAAAAGACCCCGCGTATGATGCTTTCGTGCGCCGTTATTCGGCCCATCGTGCCATCGAAATCAAGAGAGAAGAAGCAGGCCTTACCAAAGAGGTCCTGATGCAGAACCGCAGAAATCTGGTAAAGGGCATTGCGACAACGCTTCTGGTCATCGCCTGGCTTGCATTTGCGGGAGTGATTTTTCTGGCGGTCGGAAAGCCGATTCTGGATGCAAAGGCATTTCAGATGTCTTCGATTATATCTTCCATGACAACCGTGCGAATCCATATTCTTTCGGCGGTGGCGGTGGCATTCCTTTGCTTTGCGGGACATTTTCTGCATGCACCTTCCAGAATCTTTACGAATGTGGCAGGCGCAATCTGGTGCACGCTCGTAACCTTTATCCGTTTCCTTCATTCGGGTCCTTTTATGACGGAAGACAATGTGGCATGGAGGACGCTCGGCGTTTTGCTTGTTACTTTCATTTTTGCCATCGTTCTCGGAACAAAGCTCGGGGATTGGCTTAATGACAAACTTTGCAATATCGATTCGGATTACCGTTACTTAAAACCCGAAAAATACAAATTCGAAATCTTCGAGGCGGTCTGGCTGGTAGCGATGATTGTCACAAGCGGAATCTGCCTGATTTTCTTTATGTCGATGCCACTGTTTTTTAAGGCGGCCCTGACATGGCCGTTCCGCATTTTTTCCTGGATTTGTCCGCTTGTGTTCTTTGTGCTTTTCTGTATCCGGTCTTCGAGAAACATGGACGGCGACAGTGTAAACGCATGGGTTTGTTCCTCACTGGTGACCTTTGATGCGTGTGCGATTCTGGAACTTTTTACCATGCAGAATATTACGAGGGCCATGATAATCTGGGCGGTTCTTCTGGTTGTATCGATCGGCGTGATGATTACCGTCGGAAAGATTCTGGATTCGGATATGTCGGTTTTGATGATTTTTATGATGATTCTGACGTTCTTGGTCAGCGCCGTCGTTGTGGTATATTCAACGGAGGCCGGCATCGATTCGATTAATATCAGCGCCCACTGGTGGATGGTGGCGCCGGCGTTTGTTACGGCGGGCGGTGCGGTTGCAAGCACGATACTGGAGATGCTGCAGCATAAACTTCTGTAGATACGAATCAACAGCAAAAGGTTGTAATTTGAGCCCGAAAATAGTAAAATATATTGTTGCTCGTCAGGGAACAAACGAGACAACCGCGAGACAGCTAAACGAGTAAAACAGGGAGAGTACCATGGATTTAATCAAAAAACCCACAACAGGAATGAAGGACATTACACCGGACGAGATGGCGCTTCGTAATTACGTCATGGACGAGATTAAGAAGACGTACGCATCCTTCGGTTTTTCACAGATTGAAACCCCGGCAGTGGAGCATATCGAAAACCTTTGCTCAAAGCAGGGCGGTGAGAATGAAAAATTAATCTTTAAAATTCTCAAGCGCGGCGAGAAACTGAATCTGGAGACGGCACAGAACGAAGGAGACCTTGTGGATTCCGGTCTTCGTTATGATCTGACCGTTCCTCTTTCCCGTTTCTATGCAAACAATGCCGCAACGCTTCCGAAGCCGTTTAAGGCACTTCAGATGGGCAATGTATGGCGCGCGGACAGACCGCAGAAAGGCCGCTTCCGTCAGTTCATGCAGTGCGATATCGATATTCTCGGAGAGCCGTCCAATTTGGCGGAAATTGAATTGATTCTCGCAACCACGACACTTTTAGGACGCGTCGGATTCCGGGGATTCAAGGTTCATGTTAACGACCGCCGGATTTTAAAGGCAATGGCTTCCTATTCCGGATTTGCTCCCGAAGATTTCGACAATGTCTTCATTGAGCTCGATAAAATGGATAAAATCGGTCTCGACGGTGTTTGCGAATGCTTAACCGAAGACGGATTCTCCGCGGATGCGATTGCAAAATACCGCAAACTCTTCGAAGAGTTCAATACACAGGAGAACCGGATTGATTTCTTAAAAGCAACGCTCGGCGATTTTATCGAAGAGAACGCTGCGGATAACCTGATGGAAATCTTAAGCGCAGTGGAAGCATCCAAAGGAACGGATTGCGAAGTTGTATTCGATCCCACGCTTGTGCGCGGAATGAGCTATTACACCGGTACGATTTTTGAAATCGAAATGAAGGAATTAAACTGCTCCGTAGCGGGCGGCGGAAGATACGACAAGATGATCGGCAAGTTTACCGGTCAGGACACCCCGGCATGCGGATTCTCCATCGGATTCGAGAGAATCATCACGATTATGATGGAGCAGGGCAAAAAGGCACCGGGAACGACCGAGAAGACCGCGTTCTTAGTGGAAAAGGGAATCGACGGCGAACGCCTCGGAGAAATCATTGCAAAGGCACAGGCTCTTCGTGCGGAAGGAAAGACCGTGCTGGTTACGCGAATGAACAAAAACAAGAAGTTCCAGAAAGAGCAGCTTGAAGCGGACGGATATACCGAGTTTACGGATTTCTACCGTGAGGCACTCAGGAACTGAAAATATAAGTAAATTTCTTTACGGAGGATACTACAATGGCTGAGTCCATGAAAGGTTTGAAAAGAACACATCGCTGTACGGAGGTTTCCGAAGCGAATCTAGGCCAGACCGTGACCGTGATGGGATGGGTCGCAAAGAGCCGAAACAAGGGAGGCATTATTTTTACGGATTTACGTGACCGAAGCGGAATCCTGCAGATTATCTTTGAGCAGGGCGAGGGCGACGAGTTCGTGGATGCCGCGAATTTTGAAAAAGCATGCGCACTTCGTTCCGAATTCGTTATTGCGGTTGTCGGCAAGGTCGTTAAGCGAGGCGGTGCTGCAAACGAGAATTTAAAGACCGGTACGATTGAAATCCGTGCGAATTCCCTTCGCATTCTTTCCGAGGCATTAACGCCTCCGTTCCCTGTGGAAGCGGACTGCAAAACGAAAGAAGAGATTCGTTTAAAATACAGATACTTAGATCTTCGTCGTCCGGACATTCAGCATAATATCATTATGCGTTCCGAAGTGGTTCAGAGAATCCGCAATTTCTTATCCGAGGAAGGATTCCTTGAGATTGAAACTCCGATTCTTATGAAGTCCACACCGGAAGGTGCGAGAGATTATCTGGTACCGAGCCGCGTGCATCCCGGCAATTTTTACGCATTGCCGCAGTCTCCGCAGTTATTTAAGCAGCTTTTGATGTGCTCCGGTTACGACCGTTATTTCCAGGTTGCAAAATGCTTCCGTGACGAGGACCTTCGTGCGGACCGTCAGCCGGAATTCACGCAGGTCGACATGGAATTGTCCTTCGTGGATGTGGAAGATGTTCTGGATGTAAACGAAAGACTGATTGCAAAGGTATTCAAGGAGAGCATCGGCATCGACGTACCCCTTCCTTTGCAGAGAATGAAATGGATTGATGCGATGAACCGTTACGGTTCCGATAAGCCTGACACAAGATTCGGCATGGAACTTGTGGACGTATCCGAAACAGTAAAAGGATGCGGTTTCGGCGTATTTACCGGCGCGCTTGATAACGGCGGTTCCGTAAGAGGCTTAAACGCAAAGGGCCAGGCGGAAATGCCGAGAAAGAAGATTGATGCACTGGTTGATTTTGCAAAAGATTACGGCGCAAAAGGTCTTGCTTATCTTGCGGTAAATGCCGACGGAACTTACAAGTCCTCCTTTGCAAAATTTATGACCGAAGAACAGCTTAAAGCGCTTGTGGATGCCATGGGCGGCGAACCGGGCGATTTGCTCTTGTTCGCAGCGGACAAAAATACGGTAGTCTGGGCGGTTCTCGGAGCACTTCGTTTGAAACTCGGCGAAGAGATGGGCTTAATCGATCATGACAAATACAATTTCCTTTGGGTAACGGAGTTCCCTCTCCTTGAGTGGAGCGAGGACGAGAACCGTTTCGTTGCGGTTCACCATCCGTTCACGATGCCCATGGATGAAGATATTCCTCTTCTTGATACCGATCCCGGTGCGGTTCGTGCCAAGGCTTACGATATCGTATTAAACGGTACCGAATTAGGCGGCGGTTCCGTCAGAATCCATCAGGGCGATATTCAGGAAAAAATGTTTGAGATGCTCGGTTTTACCAAAGAGCAGGCACAGGAACGTTTCGGATTCCTGCTTGATGCATTTAAGTACGGTGTACCGCCTCACGCAGGACTTGCATACGGCCTTGACCGTATGATTATGCTGATGGTGAAAGCGGACTCCATCCGTGACGTTATGGCCTTCCCGAAGGTTAAGGATGCATCGGATCTTATGAGCGAAGCTCCGAACGTGGTAGACGAAAAGCAGCTGGAAGAGCTGTGCATTAAAGTAGTACTTCCCGAGAAGGAAGAATCTGCCGAATAAAATTAAGACGGCGTGAACGGCCTATGATTTACGTATACACAGCAAATGTAAAATCGTTAAGCGAAAAAGTATCATCCGACGAGATGGCATTTCTTCGGATGCAATCCGTGCTGTGCGAAGAACGCCGCAAAAAAGTACAAAGTTTAAAACAACCTGCGGACAAGGTGCGAAGCCTTGGCGCAGGTTTGTTGCTTCAAAGCGCATTGTATGAATATCTTTCGTTAAGTGTCGGAAAACGCGACTGCGGACACCGTGACGAAACCGGAATGCACTGTGTCGGTGAGATTAACGACGAAACTCTTTCTAATGCGTCGAGAATGCGCAAATTGCAGATTGAATACGGCAAGCACGAAAAACCGTACCTGCCGGAATATCCGGGTGTCTTTTTCAACCTTTCCCATTCCGGTGATTATGTGGCGGTTGCAATCAGCTGCCATCCGGTCGGCATTGATATCCAGGAGAAAAAAACGCTGAGCGAAGCATTGCAGGATAAGTTCTTCAGTGAAGGAGAGCGGGGAAGCGGGAAGCCGGCATTCTATATTTTCTCCGGAAAAGAAAGCTTCATTAAGCTGACCGGAGAGGGCATGAGCCGCTCGTTTGCCGATTTTGACGTGGATCTGCGGGGCAGGACCGTGCGCGATGCACAAAGCGGGGAAATCCTCGCCTATGTCCGCTACAAGGAACTTGACGACGGCAATTACATTCTTTGTGTCTGCGATAAATGCCGGGATATTATTCGATGGTGACATGAATCCAAAAACCCCCGTCCGTACGGACGGGGGCTTTTTTCCGCGTAAGCGTTATTTTACTGATGAATGGATAACAGATAAATAAGCGGCGAATTCCAGTAAATCGTAATCTCGTTGGTTGAGTAACTGGAATCGTTGTCGATGTAGCAAAGACCACCCTTCTTGCCTGCAAGAACCGCTTTTGCGTATGGATCTTCGAGATAGCAGTCGGGACCGCCGACGAGCATACCGGGCATTGCCGTTCCCATGCTCTGGGAAGGTCTGTGGTGAGGATGCTTCGGTGAATGTGTACCGTAGCCTGTTACGTAACAGTAGCCTGCGGGGTTCATACCGAAGAGATTATCCAGTGCATGGTCGGAATAGTATTCATATACTCCGTTGCCGGTCAGCGTATACATCATGTGATAGAAGATGCCGTTGTCCGCAATGCCCATGTTGGAACCCCAGTAATAGTTATCCTTCAAGGATACAAAGTAAGGATCTTTTTCAAGGACATTTAAATCGTTTTCACCGAGCTTGTTTAAGCGGTTCATGAAGTTCAGCTGCAGACGGTCGCTTCCTTCTCCGCCGTTCTTCATATAAAGCAGATAATCGTATGCGGGATAGGTTCCCATGCTTGCCCAGCCGAGACCTAAGGAGTATCCGCTTTCTTCGATTTCAATTGCTTTCTGCAAATACTGATTGTCGCCGGTTGCGAGGAAGAGTTCTACGGCTGCCCATAAGAACTCGTCTTTATTAGATGCATCGGGATATTCGCCGGTGTTGATTCCTTCGGGATTCTTGAATCCGGTTACATCATCCGCTGCGTATTTTACCATATAGTCATATGCTTTCTTGGAAGCCTCGAGACACTCATTTGCGAAGTCCGCATCGATTGCCTTGTAAATAACGGATGCCTCTGCCATAACTGCCGCAAAATCACCGGTTGCGGTCGTGGAAATCGGGCATACCACGAGTTTTTCGTTTTCTTCCTGCGGCATTACGACGCCGGGGAAGTTTTCGCAGGTAACTTTATGATATACACCGCCGTTGGAAGCCTGCATCTTTAAGAAGAATTCAAGTTCCCAGCGTGCCTCGTCCAGAATATCGGGAACACCGTTTCCGCTTTCGGGGATGCCGAAATCATCGCCGTGTGCGGCTTCATTCTCATTGTATACGAGGAAGAGATCCTTTATGGTCTTGGCTCCCGCAACCACGTAACGGCCGTAGTCGCCGGCATCGTGCCAGCCGCCGGATACGTCGATTGTTTCTTCGGTTCCGTAAATGGTGGCTTCACCCATATGACATGCGCGGTGATAGAAGTCACCCGCAATTTCTTTTTCGAGTTTCGTACCGCAGCGCTGTAAGGTCAGCATCTTTACGGTATCCTTGTATACATCTGAGTAGAGATTGTCGCCGATTACGAACGGATAGGAATCCTCATATCCTTCCACGGAAATGACATAGGTTCCGGGTTCTTTCAGCTCACTGAAATCACCGTGGCGTTGTGATCCGTCGCCGGAGTAGGAGTGGAGTTTATCGCCCGTAAAGGTACCGGTGTAAACCACTTCGCCGGTATCCGCCAGTTTTACGGTGAATTCCGAAACGTTTTCATCATAAGGAGCAACAAAGAGTTTATCCGAACCGGTTAAGTAACCGATCTGGTTAACCTTGATTGCAATGGGATCCGCAAGTTCCTCGGGAACAATTGCGTTCGAGCCGTCTTTTACAATCAGTTTTACATTGTCGAGATATACTTTATGCTCGTTTTCGCCTTCCAGACCGCCCTGAGCACCTAAGTTAAAGCAAAGACGCGGAGCGGGATCGGATGCATCCTCCATTGTAAAATCAGCGGCAATGTGCTTCGTTTCCGGTCCGATTTGAACGTCCTTTTCCACGTAGTACGCATGGTAGTCGCCGCCGTTAATCTGGTGACGCCACTCGAGCGTTCTTTCGATATCGCTGCGGATGTCGAATTCCATGGTATAAACACACTGTTCGCTTAACGGATAACCGTCCTTATATACCTGACAGGCATATTCCACGGTTCCGAGGGACTTAATGTCGATAACAAGCTCGCCGTCTTCCACACCGATTTTAAACGAACCGCCGCTCTGGGAGTAGGTTCCCCAGCCTGCGTATTTGCCGTCGTCGAAATTATCGTCGATGACAACGCTTCCGTCTACCAGTCCTTTCTTTTCCTCAGGCTGTTCGGAAGGTACCTCGCTGGTCTCGGAAGAGGGGTTGTTCGGATCGATTTCCTTACGATTGCATGCGCCGGCGGACAGAAGTCCTGCGGTCATGGCCAGAATTAAGGCGATGGATATGTATTTCTTTGCTTTCATAATTCATTTCCTCCAATGGGTAAAATTTACACCATACACACCCATTTTACTATCCGGGAGTCCAAAAGAAAATGAAAAAAATGTCCCGAAAATAGAAAAAATATATCAATAAAGAAAAAACTCCCATTTTGTCCGATTATGTGGTATAATAATCAGACCTCTGATTCACAGGGTTAAAGGAGAAAAATATGAAAAAAATCTTATCACATCTGATTCTTGCGATTGTGCTTGTTACCGGTGTATTTGCTATCGGAGCATTCAAGTCAAACGCGGCGCCTTTGTCCATGCCGGACGGAACCGTATTCGATCCGGTTTATTATGCGGATACCTATGCGGATTTAAAGGCAGCCTTCGGCTACAACGGCGGACTTTTATGGAAGCATTATCAGGAATTCGGAAAGAAGGAGGGAAGAACTCCCACATCACTTACCGAGCCTGTCGGCAGCGTAAAGGTAATGAAGGGCAATGTGCTTTTTGATTCCAAGTTCTATTCCGATACCTATTCCGATCTAAAATCGGCATTCGGTGAGAACGAAAAGCTTCTGTGGAACCATTATCAGAAGTTCGGAAAGAACGAAGGACGTCAGGCATACTTCGGCGAAGTGGTGGTTTCGGCGACCGCTCCGGTTTCCGGTCTTCAGGCGCAGGAGAATTTACAGAATGTGAACCGTTCCACGGGACTTCCTTTCTACATTAAGGTAAACCGTGCGGCATGCACCGTTACCGTTTACGGTATGGATGCAGCCGGCAATTATACGCTTCCCTGTGCGGCGTTCATCTGCTCGCCCGGTGTTTCCACCCCGATTGGAGTATTCCGTTCTTCTCAGAATGCAAGATGGCTTGCTTTTGACGGAGGACAGTACGGACAGTATGCAAAGCGCATCACCGGACATTTCTGGTTCCACTC
>CADCOL010000154.1 GCA_902803015.1 uncultured Lachnospiraceae bacterium
GCCGATCAGCATACCGACCACCCAGTACCCCGCAATCTGCTTTAACTGCACGAGGAAGTAGTAGCCGACATATAGGAATTCTCTTTTTGCAACTTCTAAAAACATCTTTTACTTTAATAATCCAGTGAAATCAGCTTGTACGCGCGGTTGCCGAGTCCGATTTCCTGCGCATGCTTTAAAATATGCAAACCGTTCTTGCTAAGGATTCGCTCCTGCAATGAGCCGCCGTCCTGCGCCGCAAAAACCTGATCGATGCAGGCCTGGTCCAGTGCCACCGGATCCAGTGATGCAAAAATACCGATATCCGCCATATCCACCGCTGCCGGCGTGGAAACGCAGTCACAGTCCACGGACATATTGTTCATGACATTGATAAAAATGATTCGCTCGCCGTGTCCCATGTAATCGTAAACGGACTTTGCCGCCTCCGCCATGGACTCGGTAAAGATGTCCTGATTCGTGGTAAGTGCCGCAAGCGTAATCGTCGGTTTCTTTAATTTTCCGCCGGAATGGATGCGAACCTTACCCTGTGAAGAACCGAAACCGATGGAAATATTCTTCATCGCGCCGCCGAAGCCCGCCATCGGATGGCCCTTAAAATGTGTCAGCGTAATCACGTAATCGTAATTTTCGAGATTTTTACCGACCCAGTTTTCCTTTAAATTCCTGCCGCCGTCCACGGGAATCACCATGTATCCGTCGCGGTCCAAAATATCCACGTCCGCAATTTCCGTAAAGCCGTGATCTTTCGCCACCTGCAGATGCATCTCGGTTTCCATTCTCTGTGAACCGGAATATGCGGTATTACACTCTACAATCGTACCGTCCACACTCTGTACCAGTTCCTTAATCAACTGCGGATCCAGATGGTTCGGATTGCCCGCCTCACCGGTGGAAAGCTTAATCGCTACGTTTCCGGAAGGGGTTGCACCGAGTGCTTCGTATGCCTTCCAAAGTCCCTCGGGACTTATATCGTTCGTGTAAAAAACATCGGAATAAGCCACATTTTCTCCCAAATCCGCCACGTTGTAGGATTCATGCGGCTCTATATCGTAATGCATGTGCGCCGTATAAACAATGTATCCGACAATCAGCAAAAGCACTACCGCCGCAAGCGCAATCAGGATTTTGGGCAGGATTTTTTTCTTCCCTTTTTTTCTGCTTTCCGTATTCTTATTTACCTTGTTTTCGCTCATGATATTCTCCCTGAGATAATTCATTTCGTAATTTTCACTCTGAAATATGCACATATCAATTCAGTTTATTTTACTATGAAAATCACTCCTTTCGCAATCGTTTTATATCTCGTGCATTTGTCCGCAAATGCGTGTATAATGGAAATGTTGATGACTTACAAAAAAGTCGTTTTTGAAAGGACAATCCATGAAAAACAAACTGTCAAAAATCGATTACATCATCACACTGATTTTCCTGGGGTTGGAAGGCATTCTTGCAATCGGTGTTCTGGCTTTCGTCATCACCGGTCATTACTACCGCTCCCTCGGCTGTATCCTGTGGGGACTGGTACTCTGTCTTGTCTATTTTATCCGGCCTTCGTCGCCGCTCCATAAAATCACGGCATTCCCGGATCCGATTGATTCAAATGATGCAAAGAATAATCTTTTAAAGCGAATGGGCCTTACCCCGCAGGCAGTTGTCACGATGGCAACCTGCGTGGTTCTGATTCTCGCATCCGTCATTCCGATGGGCGCAGCGCCCGCTTATAACGGCGAATATCCGGAACATCGCAACCAGTACGAGCTTTTGGCGCGTTCCTTCCTGCACGGTCATATTTACATAGAATACGATGACATCGATCCGCTCCTTGAGACCATGAACAATCCCTACGATCCCGCGGAACGAAGCGAACTCGGTGTTTCGGTACACAATGACAATGCTTACTACAATGGACATTACTATATGTATTTCGGCGCAGTGCCTGTGGTGATGCTGTTTTTGCCGTATCTGGCGCTTTCCGGACGCGATTTGAACACCTACCACGCAACGCAGTTTTATACGGCATTTGCCATCATCGGAATCTTTTTGCTCTTCTACCAGATTGGTCGGAGATATTTTAAAAAATCGATGTCCCTCATCACCTATCTCTGCCTCTGCACTGCCATGGCAGTCATCGTAAGCAGCTGCCCGATTGCGATTCCGGCGCTTTACTGCACCGCGACATCTTCCGCATCCTGCATGATGATCTGGAGCATCTATTTCTTCTTTACCGGTGTCTTTCTTGCGGACCCCGTGGAGAAACGCTGGAAACGCGTTCTTTTATGCGTACTCGGTTCCTTCTTCGGTGCACTGGCATTCGGATGCCGTCCGACGGCAGCGCTCGGAAACATCCTTTTGATTCCGTTCTGTGCAGAGTATATTCGAAGCGAAGTTGCCGCAAAGAAAGCGGCGGGTTCGAAGGCAAACGGCGCCGAGCTGGCGTTGCGTGTCTGCATCGTTGCACTGCCCTATGTAATTATTCTTGCGATTTTAATGGTTTATAATTACGCGCGTTTTGAAAGCCCGTTTGAATTCGGACAATCCTATCAGATGACCGGTTTTGACCAGAGCAATTACGGTTCCGGTCTGTCAAACTTCAGTGAAGTGCGTATCGTAAACGGTATCTTTACGAACTTTATCGGATTCAGCGGAATCCGCGGCATTTTCCCGTACATCTACTATCAGAGCGCTTTCATAAACTATCCGGTTCTGCTCGCGGTATTCGGCATTTTCTTAAAACGAATCCGCGATTACGGAAAAAAGCATCACCTGAATCTTTTCATGGCAATGCTTTTTATCGGACCTTTATTTACGACTTTCATGCAGATCGGCTGGGCGCCAGGCGACGGAAGCGCGGAACGCTACCGCATGGACATCTATTACATGATGGTGGTACTTGCATTCCTTACCATCGGATTCTTCTTAAAATATCAGTGCGAAGAGCGCCGTGCAAGGTTTGCTGCACTGACCTGCCTGTTTTGCATCTGTGCGGTCGGTATTACGGTATTCTTCCTGCTCTACCCGTGCGATTACAACTACATGCACTGGTTCCCGGAAAAGCTCGACATCTTCCGCGAGATTCTCGTGCTGCACTGATTCGATTTCCGGATGCAGAAAACCCCGCGCAATGCGCGGGGTTCTTTTTGTCTGACTGCAATTGTCTGTGTTATTTTTCCTCGGACCCGGGTTCAGCGTAATGTACGAGGTCCATTGCCCAGTTTTGGTCGACCACGATGTCGCCGCTTCGGCGAATCGGCTTTAAGAGGTACTCGAATCTTCCGTCCATGTCCTCGTAATCCTGCATGTTAAAATTCGTCGAAATCTCGCCTTCCTTTGTACGGAACGCAACCTGATACTCTCCTTCGGAGCCGTACACATAGGACTCTTTAATCTCGGGAACGAGATCCGGATATTCCACCTGAAACTTGGTTAAGTAAAGCAGCTTCGCAAGCTCCATAACACGGTCATCCATGTTTTCGTCGAAGAGCATGATTTTTTCCTTTAACTGACGGTAACTGCGAACCACGCGGTAAATGTAACGGCCTTTGAGTTCGTCCGCCGCATCGGTTTCCTTTCCGCGGAAAATCGCCTCCGCCTTCTCTGCATCCGCATCGTTACGCACATAATAAATCATGACACCTTTTTCCACATCATGATACAAAAGACCGTAATCCACAAATACCACGGCACCGCATTTCGGGCATTTGTACTCGAAAAGCGTCATATCCTTTAACTTCTTTGCAAGCTCCGGATTTTCCCTGGTGTTGATGCTGTTATAGACAATAAATTCACCGGCCTCACCGCATTTCGGGCAGGTAATGTTTTTGATTCTGCTTGCTGACATTTTTTCTCCTATTTTCTACGTTTTTTCTTACCTTTGTTTACGATTCTTATTGTCTTGATAATGCTTATCGCAACAACACATCCCCATGCACATGCAAGGGAATATTTAAGTGCCTTGCCGGGAAGCGACTTCTTAATGTTCTTCGGTGCAAGGAGCTGGAAGCATGTAATCAGGGCAAGAATCGGAATTACATGTATTTTTTTGAATTTCTTTTTATGTTTGCATCCGCATTTGCCTTTGAGACATTTACACTTACAAGTTTTCATAATCGAGACCCCCTCTCGTGAAAAACTCCGCAAAATATACGTACAGGTATATTATACTCCTCTTTCGGGAAATATGCAAAAGGAGCCTCGCCTGCGCTGCAGGCGGGACACACCGGAGTGGGAAAAACTATAATTTAAAAACCCCTCCCGCTGGAGGGGTTTTTGCACATGCATATAACCGTCTGCTTACAGTTCATCCAGTCCGAAGATGTCATGGATTGCATTGGCAGCACGCTCGCCGTCCTTATCGTCAATCAGAACGGTAACGCGGATTTCGGAAGTGGAAATCATCTTGATGTTGATGTGCTCGTTGTAGAGGCATTCAAACATCTTTGCCGCAACGCCGGGGTTGCTCATCATGCCGGCACCTACGATGGATACCTTGCATACATTTTTCTCGATTTCAATATGCTCATAAGCCAAGCGTGCTTTGTTGTCCTCAAGTACCTTCAATGCGTCGTCGCCGAAGGACTCATCCACGGTAAAGGAAATATCCTTGGTGTTCTCACGTCCTACGGACTGAAGAATCATATCCACGTTTACGTTTGCTTTTGCAAGGGCATCGAATACACGGAATGCGGTTCCGGGCTTATCCTGAAGTCCTACAATTGAAATTCTCTCTGCGCTCTTATCTACGGCTACGCCGCTAACCAACATCTTCTCCACTTTCACATCCTCCTTCACAATAGTTCCCTCTTCATTGGTAAGAGAGGAACGAACCACCAGCTGTACGCCGTATTTTTTCGCCATTTCAACGGAGCGGTTGTGCAATACGCCCGCACCCAGGGTTGCAAGATCCAGCATTTCGTCGTACGTAATCTCGGAAAGCTTTCTTGCCTTCTTTACGACTCTCGGATCTGCGGTATATACGCCGTCCACGTCGGTGTAGATTTCACACATGTCCGCGCGAAGCGCTGCGGCAAGGGCAACGGCCGTGGTATCGGAACCGCCGCGTCCCAGGGTGGTGTAATCATCGTATTTGTTTACGCCCTGGAAACCGGTGATGATAACAATCTTCTTCTGCTCCAGTTCGTGAATGATACGCTCGGTATCGATTCTTTTCAGTCTTGCATTTCCGTATGCGGATGTGGTGTGCATCTGTACCTGAAACGCATTTAAGGAAATGGACGGAACACCGAGTACATCCATTGCCATGCTCATAAGTGCCACGGAAGTCTGCTCGCCGGTGGTCATAAGCATATCCAGCTCTCTTCTGGACGGGTTGGGATTGATGTCCCTTGCCATCGCAATGAGTTCGTCCGTCATTTTACCCATGGCGGAAAGAACTACAACCACGTCGTTTCCCTTTTTGTAATCTTCGATCACTCTCCTGGCAACATTGTAAATACGTTCCTTGTTTGCCACGGAGGTGCCGCCGAACTTCTTAACAACTAACATGTCGTCCTCCTAGTGTATATATTTCTCCCCATTCATTATCTGAGTTAAGGCTCGCCCGGCAGCTTGCCGGGCAGGCTTGCGGTGCACGAGCAAGCGTGCGCTTACTTCACGCGAATGAACTTGATCGCTTCGCCGAGCGAATTGTACTTCTCAAGGAAGTCGCCCTCTTTCATGAGCGGCGTTACGAATGCATACTCGCCCGCAATGATTTCCGCGTCGAGTTCCTTCGCACCTTCAAATACTTTTTCCCAGTTGCCGTTTGCCGGATTGCCCTTCATGCGGACCAGATATTTGAATTCCAGTTCGTCCTTGGAATCAAGGCTAAGCGCTTCGTCCGACCAGATGATTTCGGACGGCTTGCCGGGTTTCTTTGCAGCCTCAACCACATCGGAAACAACTGCGGATGCGGTCGGGAGCTTTCCTGCGCCTCGTCCGTAGAACATGACATTGTCCACCATGTTTCCGTGTACGAGGATGCCGTTAAATACATCGCTTACGCTGTAAAGCGGATTGGACTCTTCCAAAAGGAAGGGTGCAACAAGCGCATATTTCTTCTCGCCGATTTCCCTGCACATACCGAGAAGCTTGATGTTGCGGTTTAAAAGTCCCGCATAATCGAAGTCTTCCTTTGTGATTTTACTGATGCCTTCGGTATAAATCTGTTCGTAGTTTACGGTCTTTTGATATTTTAAGGATGCAAGAATGGCGATTTTACGGCATGCATCGTATCCCTCGACATCCGCTTCCGGATTGCGCTCCGCATAGCCGTTTGCCTGTGCTTCCTTTAATACGTCGTCATAATCGCTGCCCTCTCTGTCCATTTTGGTCAGCATATAATTCGTGGTACCGTTTAAAATACCCGTAATCTCGTCAATCTCTTCCGCGGTCAGGCAGTCAAGAAGCGGACGGATAATCGGAATGCCACCGCCGACGCTGGCCTCGAATAAATACATGCAGTTATGCTCTTTTGCAATGCGAATCAGTTCCGGTCCGTGTGCAGCAACCAGTTCCTTGTTGGAGGTGCAGACACTCTTGCCCGCTTCCAGCAGCGCCTTGGTAAAATCATACGCCGGCTTTAAACCACCCATGGTTTCGCATGCAATCCTGACTTCGTCATCCGCAAGAATTGCGTTAAAATCCTTCGTGATTTTTGCTTCGAAACGGTCTCCCGGGAAATCGCGAATATCGAGAATGTATTTTACATTCAGTTCTTCACCGACGCGGCCTGCAATTGTCTTTGCGTTGTCAAAAAGAACATCCGCAACGCCTCCGCCGACGGTACCGTATCCGAGAATAGCTACATTAATCATGTCTGACTCCTTGTATCTGAAATTATCTTTTTACTCTCTTGCAACAATCTTGATGGAATGTACGCCCGATAAGGATTCCATATCCTCAACCATCTTCGCCACATCCCTCGTGGACGGCAGGATCTGCAGGGAAATGGAAAGCGATGCCATATTGTTAATCGGGATACTCTGATGGATGGTCAGAACGTTCGCACCGTACTCTGCGATGATTCCGAGAAGAATCGAAAGAATTCCGGGCTCGTCCTCCATCTCGCAGGTAAATGTAAGCGTCTTTCCTTCGGAACTGTCATGAAAAACAAAGATGTCATCTTTGTATTTGTAAAATGAACTCCGTGAAATTCCCGTCCGCTCCACGGCTTCCGCAACGGTCACCACTTTTCCGGTTTCCAGCAAAGACTTGGTCTCAACCACCTTTAAAAGGACTTCCGGAACCGCTTTTTCTTTAATTACGTAATAGGAACTTCTCTCTGCCATACTTTGTCCGTCTGTCGCCGACATTCGTCTTTATACGACGTGTTTGTCCGCGCATCGCGGACATATGTACACCTGCGGGGGATATAATACCATGACGGCAACAAAAAAGCAACCCCGCAGAGGTTGCTTTTTGATGTTTTTCTCAGGTTTTTTATCCAAAACGGATGCCGTGCCCGCATCCGGGCTACGGCTCCTCCACCGGTGCTGCCTGACTCATCTTGCGCATCTGGCTTAGGAATACCTTGATTTTACCCATGTAACTCTTCTCGTCGAAAACGTCTTTTGCATACTCTTCTTCGAGAATTCCCTTCATTGTATAGGAAATCGTCATGTCAAAAATCCGGTCGTCCACATACGGTGCAAACTCGATTCGTTCCACATTTGCATATGCTTCACGGATTCTTTCGCGATACACTTCGATATAATTGCTTACCGCTTCCAGCGCTTCCGGGGAAGTCTCCTTATCGAGGCTTGCCAGGAAAAGCGGCACATACGGGTAAGATCTGCGCACGAGCATTTTTACCTTTTCGATTTCAATGGTGGTATCGAAAAAGTCCGTATTCTCGGCCGGCATATCCGCGGTCAGCTCCATGTTGAGATATTTTATCGCATAGTCCACAACGAACGTGTATAAGCCGATTTTATTCTCAAAATAATGAAACCACAGGCCTTTGCTGACTCCGGCTTCTTTTACCATTTCATCGGTTGATGCTCTCGCATAGCCGTTTAAGGCAAATACCTTCATGGCGCCGTTAATCATGCGGTCCTGTTTCTCTTTTTTTAAATCAAAGAATTTTTCGTTCATTTATTCTGTCTTCTCCCCATCCCCGATTACACCGCTTTACGCGCAGGTTACGGTTTGCCGTTCCCGGCACGCGGCGCGTTGACCTCATCGGTCACACACATCATAACACCTTATTTTTCTGCTTGCAATGCCTTTCGGCGCACTTTTTTCGTTTATTTGTTTATTTCTTGCAATTTTGCCGATGAATTTCTGCTTTTCTTCTTCCATTTATTCCTTAAATGGGGTAAAATACTCTTTGGGCGCGTATCCGGGCCCAGATGAACAGAATCGATATTTTGGAGGTTGGTTATGAAGAGTACAACAAAGCTTATTTTGGCAGGTCTTGGAACCGCAGCAATCTGTGCAGGTGTATATTATGCATACAAGAACAAAGACAAATTCTTAAAGACGGAAGAAGTGATTAATCCCGACGGAACTGCCGAGAAGCGCACTTATGTTGTTTTAGATGTAGACGGCGCAAAGAAGAAAGCAACCGATTCCATTCAGAAGGGCAAGGAAAAGGCTCAGGATACCTGGAAAAAGGTTGAGAACGGCGCAAAGGAAACCATCAGCAAGGTAACCGGCAAGGGCAAGGAAGAAATGGAAGTTGATGCTGAAAACCTTGTAGACGGCGACGAAATCTTAGAAGCTGTCGATGAAGTAAGCGAAACCGTTGCTGAAGTTGCAGGTCTTACTCCTGCAGAGGCATAATCATTATTTGAATACTTTGGGTCCGCCAAACCGGCGGGCCCTTTTCTTTTCTCATATCTTATGCTATAATATCAGGCGTTATTGCGGGTCCCAAACTATATTACGGACGCCTCAGCTTGCGACAATACAGGTTCGGGCACGTTCTCACTATTTCAAAAACGTAGCTGTACTAAGCTCGTTGCGACTACGTCTTACTCGCTAAGAACAGACGTTTTTGATAATGCACCTCACCTGCACAGTCGCAATCTTCGGCTGTATAATGCTGTTTACTAAATATATATGTGATATGCGAGGAATCATCATGGACGAAATCAAGAACAATGTAAATACGGCTCCTGCTGCCGACGAAGCTGCAGAGGAAAAGGAAGTCGTTTCGAGAAACTTCATCGAAGTGGAAATCGACAAGGATCTGGCGGAAGGTGTTTATGACACCGTACATACCCGCTTCCCTCCCGAACCGAACGGATATCTGCATATCGGCCATGCGAAGAGTATTCTTTTAAACTACGGCCTTGCCAAGAAATACGGCGGCAAA
>CADCOL010000155.1 GCA_902803015.1 uncultured Lachnospiraceae bacterium
CGCCTTCCTTAACGTTCTTGGGAGCGCCGTCAACAAGATCCTTAGCTTCCTTAAGTCCAAGACCGGTAGCATCACGAACAACCTTGATAACCTTAACCTTGTTAGGACCAGCTTCGGTAAGTTCTACGTTGAACTCAGTCTTCTCTTCAGCTGCTGCTTCAGCTCCGGGAGCTGCTGCTGCAACAACAACGCCTGCTGCTGCGGATACACCGAACTCTTCTTCGCAAGCCTTTACCAATTCGTTTAATTCAAGTACGCTGAGCTCTTTAATTGCAGCGATAAATTCTTCTGTAGTTAATTTAGCCATTTTTAATTTCCTCCGTTAATAGTCTTTTGGTTAAAATAGTATCCTCCGGAAATCCGGAACAGTGTTCGGCTTAAAATTAAGCCTCTGCGCCCTGCTTTTCCGCAACCTGATTCAGGACGCGAGCAAGGTTGGCAATCGGTGACTGCATGCTTCCGAGCAATCTTCCGAGGAGAACTTCCTTGGAAGGAATTGCGGAAATCTGCTTAATTCCGTCTGCATCGTAAACGGTGCCTTCCACAACGCCGCCCTTAACTTCAAGCTTGTCAGCCTTCTTTGCGAATTCACAAAGGATTCTTGCGGGTGCTGTTGCATCTTCTGTAGAATAAGCCATTGCACTGGGTCCCTCAAGGTAAGGAGCAAGTCCTTCAAAATCGGTTCCCTTGAATGCAAAGTTCATCATGGTGTTCTTGTATACCTTGTAGGTTACGTTTCCTTCACGAAGTGCTTTACGAAGGTTGGTATCCTGCTCTACGGTAAGTCCGCGATAATCAACCAGTACAACAGACTTCGCATCCTTAATTCCGTTCGCGATTTCTTCCACGATGGGCTTCTTAAGTTCCACTTTAGCCATTCTCTTTTCCTCCTTATAGTTTTCTTTGCCGAAAAGAGATTTAAAAAACCTCTTGCCGAGGGGACAAGAGGTCAATTCATCAATCATAATCTCACTCATCCTCGGTAGGCGCATCGCTTACGCCGCATATCCGCGGCACCTACTGTCTTCGGCATGGTCGCCGGAAGCGACCTTTGTTAGAATATCACGAACCGTATCGGAATGTCAACGATTATTTTTATTCACCCAGGACATTCATCGCAGCCGCAAGCCACACTCCGTCCTTTCTCACAAAAATAACCTCGTATGCATTCTTCAGTTCGTAATTGTATTTTTTATACCAGCTCGAGGCCGACATCTCCGCATCGTAGGAAATCGTACAGACGAAGCAGTCCTCACTGATTTGGTGAATATTCTCGTAACGAAGATCTTTATACTCCGTCTTCGTCGCAGATGCCCAGATCATGGCATCTCTGGAGTTGGCAACATAGCGGTACAGTTCCGTTCCGGGGAGAATGCGCGAAAGAAGCGCATAATAATTACCGGACTGGAACGCATACGCCGAATATCTCATATAGGATTCAAAATATCCTTTCGCCGCTTCGCTCTTCTCCTCATCATTTCCGTCATCCGCAAAGACGTAAAACGAATCACCTGCCGTAGCAATAATACTTCCTTTCTGACCGTCGGCAAGACGAACTTCCGGGGGCAGATACAGATTGTCAAACTCATATGTCAGAACCGGATAGCCGGCACCGTTTGTATAATCATCCAGTCCTTCCGCCAGATTCTTTCCGTTCACAGAAGCATCCGCAGCCTCCAGTTTTGCCCCGTTTATTTCCACTTCCATATCCGCAGGTGCATGAATCACCACACGGTACTTTCCGGTTGAGGCCTGATAGCGGTACTTTCCGCCATCCTCCGTATAGGAAAGAACATTTCCTTCCTCATCCGTCACTTTAATGTCCCTGTAAAGCGGACCGATGACATACTCTTCAAAAACAGGAACGGCTTCGGCTCTTTTTTCGATATCCGTTAAATCCTCAATCTCAACAACGCTCTCTTCGAGGTATGCGTCGCTGATTTCTTTGCCGTTTAAGAATATTTTCTCTCCCGGGAGCACATCCACAACCGCCTGCGTGGATGGCAGCGTATCCGTTACGGAAGCAACATATATGCTGTCCACCTCCCAGTAATTGCGATGGAATCCCGGGGATTCTCCTTTTATCTTTAAACTGATGTCGAAGACAATTCCCGCACCGCACTGAACCACAAAGCTTGGATGCTCGTCTGTAGAGCGCTTATTATCGGCGCGGTAGGACATTTCCCTGGTCAGATCGACGTTCTTTAAATACTCTTCATAAAGAACATCCGGGTTCTCAAATTCCGTTACGTCAAGACGCAAATCCTCCTTGGCAAGTGCCGTCAGCGTCTTTACGTCGTTATTTTTCAAAAGTTCTTCCACGCATGCTTCCGGTCTGGTCACTTCATAAATGGCAAGATATCGGTACAAAAATACGCAAAGACCCGCTCCGAGCAAAAGCAGCGCGCCTGCCCAGATTCCGAGGAATGCTCCCCAGGGGAGTTTTTTCTTATTCTGTTTTACGGTTTGCGTATTATTCTCCACTTACCCATTCCTTATCAAGAACAATAAATCCGGTAGGAATTTTTCTCGGTCCCGTTACCGAAGCACAGTGATTGATGATTTCTCCGTCATACACCATAACCGAAGAGGAACCTCCGTCCAGGTTGCCGGCATTTATTGCACCGTATTCAAGCATGATGTCCGCAACATCCTGCATAGTCGCGCCAAGCGTATTGATGCTTCTTCCGTCCAGTACCAGCAAAAGGAGTGCGCCGTCCTCTCTCTGTCCGAGCGCGGTTCTCGGATTTACGCCGCCACCCATGTTCTTTTTCTGCACTTCTCCGTTAATAATCAGGGAAGATGCCAGTCCGTCATGTGTTACAAAGCTTACGGCCCAGAGCATTCCTTTATCCAGTGCATCCTGCGCCTTCATCAGTCCCACATGAAGGATACCGTCTTTGTCGATTCCAACCATGTGATAGGTTCCGTAAGCACTGCCGTAAAGAAGTTTGCCTTCCGAAATCACAAGGCCCTGCGGAGTTCCGCCGTCGCCACGGCCGTTCTCGTCATTAAAGCCGCCCGCATTCACGCCTGCCAGTCCGTCGTATTTTTTAACCATATCGGTAAGCTGAAGTCCCGGAGCGGTGCCGAACCCGTTGCTGGTACCGAGAATTACCTGCTTCGGATTCTTTACAATCAGAAGTTTTCCCTTACAGGTTCCTTCCGCAATGTCAATCAGTTCCACACCGTTTCCGTCTTCCTCTTCACCTGCGGCAACTTCCGCGGGATGAATCAGACTGGTATTGATTTGCTCGGTCTCAACATCCTCCGTGCTGACACTCTTATATTCTTCAATTTCTTCTTCGGAGAGGAAAATATTGCTGACCCACCGAATAGCACTGGTTTCACGTACGGATCTCGTAAACATTCTTGTCGCCGTGGGGGACGGTCCTTTTTCCATTACCCATACGATTCCAAGCAAAACAAGAAGGAGACAACCAATCGTGACTCCTGCCATAGATAATATTCTGCCTGCAATCCGGACTCCCCGGGCTGATTTTTTCATAGTCATCCTCGTAAAAAGAAGAAATCGTCGGGATGGTTTACACCCCGACGATTGTTGTTTCATTCATTTCTTATTAAAGTTTCGCGCTGTTTACCTTAACGCCGGGTCCCATGGTGCTTGTAAGGGTTACGCTTCTTAAATACTGACCCTTTAAAGTGCTGGGTTTTGCCTTGATGATTGCTGCCATCAAAGCATCAAAGTTCTGAACAAGCTGTTCCTCGGTAAAGGAAGCCTTACCGATCGGGCAGTGAATGATGTTTGCCTTATCCAGTCTGTATTCGATCTTACCTGCTTTAATATCGTTGATTGCCTTGGTAACGTCCATTGTTACGGTACCTGCCTTCGGGTTCGGCATAAGTCCTTTAGGACCGAGCACCTTACCGAGACGACCTACA
>CADCOL010000156.1 GCA_902803015.1 uncultured Lachnospiraceae bacterium
AACGGCACTTATATAGGGCTATCGCCAAACGGTAAGGCAACGGACTCTGACTCCGTCATTTCAAGGTTCGAATCCTTGTAGCCCTGCTTAAAAAAATCGGACTTCAGTATTACTGAAGTCCTTTATTTTGCGTTTTGGAGAGCCGGATACGCAGTATGATGTAGTTGGAATCCACTGTCCTGTTATGTTATAATAAACGTTACCTTCCGCTTTTGAGCGTTGTTCAACTTTGACTTATTATAACAGTTGCGTATTTTTAAAGAGGATATTCTAATGTCAAAGATAATTAAAGCAGGTAGTTTATTAATTGCATTCCTTGCCTTTTTACTCCTGGCTCCCGGTATTACTGCGCACGCAAGCGATAAAGATATTATCTGGATTGGCGATTCACGTTCCGTCGGCCTGGCGAAAGGTGTTTTAGGACAAAGCCCGACAGCAGGTACAGGCGGAGAAGCCGAAACAGTAGCGCATAAGGGAGGTTTTCATTTTATTGCAAAATGCAGCCAGGGATACTATTGGGGCAAAGAAGCAATGAATATGATTGACGATTCCGACGGCGATACGATTGTTATATGGCTTGGAGTGAATGATTTAGGGAATAAGGAAAACTACCGGACCTGGTTAACGAATTTAACCGGCTCTTACAATGTTTATTTAATATCCGTTACCCAGTGCTACAGTCCGTCCACTATTTCCGATGAAAGGATTTCCGATTTTAATAATATGTTAAAATCCATAGAAGGTGCCACTTATATTGATGCGTATTCTTTATTTGAGGCAAATGCACCGGCTACGGATTCAATGGGTCTGCATTACGGAGGTTCGGACTATAAAAGGGTATTTGATTTAGTGAAAGCGGAATTGACGGGAAGCCCTGCTCCAAACAGCAAACCGGATACGAACAGCAAACCGGATACGAACAGCAAACCGGATACGAATGACAAAGTGAATTACAGCGTACGTAAACCTGTATATAAAACTCCTGTTGATTCATTAACCCGAAAAAGACGATTCCTTGTTGGAGATAATGATTATTTAATGTATTACACAGCTTAAACAAAACCCCTTGATTTGAAATAATCAGGGGGTTTATTTTAATATGGAAGTGTGATAATTTTGCCGATTGGGAAAGGAAGAAAAATGGAATTTGTAATATCCCATCTTGCGAAAAGCTACGGAAAACATCAGGTACTGACGGATGTCGATTTTACATTTGAAGAAGGAAAGATTTACGGACTGCTCGGCCGGAACGGCGCGGGAAAGACCACGCTCTTTAACTGCATTAACAGCGATACGGAATATAATTCCGGAAGCTTTTATTTTTGTGAGGGAGAGGAAAAAACACCGCTTCGCGCGGAGGACATCGGATATGTTCTGTCCACGCCGACCGTTCCCGATTTTATGACGGGACGTGAGTTTGTAAAATTCTTTATGGACATCCATGCGGACGGAATCAGGAATCCGAAAAGCATTGACGAATACATGGATTACGTGATGATTCCAAAGGATATGAGGGACTGCCTGATGAAGGAGTACTCACACGGAACCAGGAATAAAATGCAGATGCTGGTCAACATTGTCGCATCGCCGCGTCTGATGCTTCTGGACGAGCCGCTTACATCTTTGGATGTCGTCGTTGCGGAGGAGATGAAGGATATCTTAAGGAAACAGAAGGACGGAAGAGTGGTTATTTTTTCCACGCACCTTTTGGATATCGCACTGGATCTGTGCGATGAAATCGTTCTTTTGAATCACGGGCGCCTGGAACCTGTGGATAAGGCAAATCTTGACAATGAGAATTTTAAGACTAAAATCATAGAGGCTTTGAAAGATGCGGACAATGCTTAGGACGCTTGGGATTATTCTGAGCCTTCGAAATACAATCAATATCAATGAAATCCTAAGCGGAATCCGGCATATTCCGATTGTCGGAAAAAAGATTCCCGCGCGGGTCCACGGAGTGCGTATCATCAAAATTCTTGCGATGATTCCCTCTGTCATTACGGAGCTTTTCAAGGCATTCTTCGGACCGCTTTGCCTGTTCGGATTTCTGTTTGTTTCGTCCGCAACCCTCGGATCGTTAAGACTGTATGAATCCCGGAGTGTGTATCTTTATCTGTTTTTGATTATTTCTCTTATGGGAGTGTTTTTCAATAATAACTTCCGCTTTTCCACCGAGGTAAAATATGCGGTATTTTACATGGGAATGGATGCGAAGAAGTATGTTCTTGCACGCTTTCTTTATCAGGTCATTACCGTTGTGCTGGGACATACGTTCCTTGGCATTCCGACGGCGCTTTTGGCAAAGCTTCCGTGGTATCTTGCAATCCTCCTCCCTGTGGCCGGAGTCGGTCTTAAGGCGGCAACGCTCGGAGTTCAGATGGCGGTTTATGCGGCAAAACAGGCAGCAGGGCGTAAAATGACCAAAAAAGGAATGCCCGTTTCGATTGAAGGCAATGCAACCCTGAATGCCGTAATATTCAGCATTGTTTTTATTGCCGGAATTCTTGTTATGCCCCTGTTCTTTTATTTTAACCTGTATCCGCTTTCGGTGGTGCTGTATGTTCTGATGGCGATTGCACTGATTCCCGGAATCATCCTGATCCGGAAATTTCCCTACGGACTCTATCGTACCGCACTTTATGCGGAACAGAGCCGGTATGAGATTACAAAGGAAAAGACGAAGAAAGAGACGAGGCTCCACGGAGACGTGAAGTTCAGCCGGAACACGGATGTTCAGGTTAAGGCGCACGGATACCGTTTTTTAAATGAACTGTTTCTGGCAAGACATAAAAAAGTATTCCTGACAAGAATGATTGTAACCACGGCTTGTGTTGTCGTTGCAATTGTGCTGATCGGAGTCTTTTTACGGTACGAATTAAAAATCGGAATGCCTTCGGAATCCATCGTCCGTTACATATTCTCCAAACATCCCGGAGCATTCATCTTTCTTCTGTATTGCATCAATACCGGTTCCTATATGGCACATGCAATGTATGCAAACTGCGATGCATCGCTTTTGTCCTTCGGATTCTATAAAACCCCGAAGGCACTTCGGAAGATGTTCCGGTTAAGAACGGTTTCGGTTGTAAAATACAATCTTCTCCCGGCGGCGATTTTTGCCGTATTTACGGTTGTGGTTCTGGCGTTTACCGGAGGGGAAGAGTACCTGTTTCAGTATCTTTGGAACATCCTGCTGATTTTCCTTTCGGTGGTATTTTTCTCTGTCCGGCATCTGGCACTTTATTATCTGATGCAGCCTTACTCGGAGGAAATGACACTGAAGTCCTGGTGGTACAGCTTCCTTTCCTTTCTGATGGGCGGATTCTGCATGCTGATTATGATTCTGCCTCTTTCGGCCCGGGTACTCGTTCTTGCGGGCCTGGTCCTTACCGCTTTGTATATCTTCCTTTCGGACCTGCTTGTATACAAACTTTCGCCGAGAACATTCCGCTAATTGCCGGGGCGTGTTATAATATATAGTTGTGCAACGGGCCCTGATTATGAGGGGTACCGTGTGAAACAGTTAAGTGGACAGGAGTGATTCCATGCTGGAAATCGGAAAAACACAAACATTAAAAGTAATCAAAAAAGTGGACTTCGGTGTATATCTTGCAGAGGACACCGATGATGCAAAGAACGGCCGTGACGGAGAAGTCGAGAAAGTACTTTTGCCGAAATCCCAGGTGCGACAGGAAATTGAGATCGGAGACAAGCTCGCGGTATTCCTTTATAAAGATTCGAAAGACCGGCTGATTGCGACCGTAAATACACCGGCCCTGCAGCTTCATGAGGTTGCGAAACTTACCGTGGCTTCGGTAACGGGAATCGGAGCCTTCCTAAATTGGGGCCTGGAAAAGGATCTTTTTCTTCCGTTCCATGAGCAGACCTACCGCGTGAAGCCGGGGGACGAAGTTCTGGTGGCTTTGTACGTGGATAAAAGCTCCCGCCTTTGCGCAACGATGAAGGTTTATCATTATCTGGAAACCGAAAGTCCTTACATGAAGGATTCCAGGGTGGAGGGAACCTTATATGAAATCAGCGGAAACTTCGGCGCGTTTGTGGCGGTGGACGATAAGTATTCCGCGCTGATTCCGAAACAGGAATTTGTAAAAAACATCCCCGTGGGCAGTCATGTCAGCGCCAGAGTCATTGAAGTGAAGGATGACGGCAAACTGACACTTTCCCTTCGCGAGAAAGCATATATGCAGATTGCATCGGATTCGGATGCGGTCATGAAAGTCATCGACAGCTATGACGGGGTATTGCCGTTTAACGACAAGGCATCTCCCGAGACCATCCGCAGGGAAATGAACATGAGTAAGAACGAATTTAAGCGTGCCGTGGGAAATCTTTTGAAAATGGGACGCATCGAAATCACGGAAAACAGCATCCGAAGGATTGAGTAGGAGGAAACGCTTTGCGTGAAGTTGATGTATTGGGAATACAAATCAAAGACTACCCTCTGAAAGAGGCTCTTCGCAAGAGTACCACATTCTTCGGAAACGGGACCATGGACATTATCCTCTACGTATCCGCCGAAGTCTTTGTGGAATCCGGCGGAAACCGCGAAAAGAGGGATTTTCTTCGTGCGGCCGATTTGATTATTTTCGGTGAGACGGAAGTCTTAAAGGCGGCGGGAGAGAATACGAAGGAACGTCGCGAGGAAATCAAAAATCAGGTGTTCCTGCTTGATTTTATCAAAAGAGTCTGCCGCGCAAAGATGCCGGTTCTATTAATTTCCGACAGTGCAAAGGATCTGGAGGACATGGAAGAATACCTGCAGGGCATTCGCGAGAATCTGGTAATTGCCGATAAGTTTGTTTATGAAAGCGGTGTTACGAAGCCTGAGGCACTGGTAAACGACATCAATGCATCCGCGGCGGAAGTCGTGGTCAGCAATCTGCCGTTTTCCGCAAGTTCCGCTTTTTTGTCCGAGTACGGCATTATGATGAACAAGGACGTCTGGCTTGCAATGTTAAGCTCGGCAACGCCCTGGAAGCAGAAAGCACATAAAAACTCTTTCTTAGAGCGCCTCTTCTATCAGAGAGTGTTCAAAAGAAGAGTTCAGAAATACAATACAATTATCGAGGAATCGAAGGAGAATGAAGAAGAGGATTCCGGTGACGTTATTGGAAAAAGTGACGAATAAAAATTGAAAAACTTGTGGATTTTTACAAGATTTTCATGTATAATGGTCGATGGGGTATGTCATAATGACAAAAAAAGTCATGTTCTGTATGACATTTTTTACAGAGGGGGTACGAAATTATGATTTCAAGCCAGATTCTTCAGACTTCCATCGACGGAATGAAGAATATTGCAAGGGTAGACCTGTGTGTAACGGATACGGAAGGTAAGGTTGTGGCTACCACATCCTCATTCCAGACCAATTACACGAAAGCGGTGGAGGAGTTTGTCAAATCCTCCGCGGACAGCCAGGAAATTCAGAGCAACCAGTTCTTTAAAATTTATGACGATCAACAGTTAGAATATATTGTAATCTGTTCCGGAGTCGGCGATAACACTTATGTTGTGGGTAAAATGGCCGCATTTCAGATTCAGAGTCTTGTAGTAGCATACAAAGAGCGTTTTGATAAAGACAATTTTATCAAGAATCTTCTTTTGGATAACCTTCTTTTGGTTGATATTTACGGTCGTGCCAAGAGACTGCACATTCAGACGGACGTCAAGCGCGTCTGCATGATTGTGGAGAACGAGAACGGCAAAGATATCAACTGTCTTGATCAGATTAAAGATTTCCTGGGAAATGACAAGAGAGAATTCGTTACCGCCGTTGATGAGAACAACGTGGTTGTAATCAAGGATTTAACGGACGAGAGTGACGGGGCCGACATTGAGAAGACGGCAAACGATATCGTGGCATATTTAAAGAGAGAAGGTATGCCCAATATCCGTATTGCTTACGGAACTCCGGTTGCGGAAATCAAGGATGTCAGCCGTTCCTATAAAGAAGCCAAGATGGCTTTGGATGTCGGAAAGATTTTCTTTGACGAAAGAAACGTAATCGCATATGCGCAGCTGGGAATCGGCCGATTGATTTATCAGCTTCCCATCCCGCTTTGCAAGATGTTCATCAAAGAAATTTTTGACGGAAAGACAATGGATGATTTGGATGAAGAAACGCTTGTTACAATCAACAAGTTCTTCGAGAATTCCTTAAATGTATCCGAGACCTCCAGACAGTTATTTATTCACAGAAACACGCTTGTTTATCGTCTGGACAAACTGCAGAAGACAACCGGTCTCGATTTGCGCGTTTTCGAGGATGCCATTACATTCCGCATCGCACTGATGGTAGTGCGCTACATGAATTATATGGAGAATATCGAGTACTAATCGAAACATGAACTAAAGGGAGACTTTCATGGCAGAGAAAGAAAAAGAAGAAAAGAAGAAGAAAAAAAGCCGGGACAAAGGCAAAGATTCTTCCAAGTATGTCATTTACTTAGAGGATGTCAACAAAGCCTATTCCGACGCAAACGGCGTACCGGCTTTGATGGATATCAATTTAAAAATCAAAAAAGGAGAGTTCGTCTTCATCGTGGGTGACTCCGGTTCCGGTAAGTCCACTTTGATTAAGCTTCTCCTTCGCGAACTGACGGCAGATTCCGGAAAGGTCATCGTAAACGATCAGGACTTAACCAAGATGCGTCACGCGCAGGTGGCAAAGTTCCGCCGTACCTTAGGCGTCGTATTCCAGGATTTCCGTCTTTTGAAGGACCGCAACGTATACGATAATGTAGCGTTTGCGCAGAGAATCGTTTTAAAATCCGAAAAGGAAATCCGCAAGAATGTTCCCAACATGCTTTCCATGGTGGGCCTTGCGGGCAAGTATAAAGCAAAACCCAAACAGCTTTCCGGTGGTGAACAGCAGCGTGTGGCACTCGCAAGAGCACTGGTAAACAAGCCGACCATCCTTCTTGCGGACGAGCCTACCGGTAACCTGGATCCCAGAAACACCAACGATATTATGAAACTGTTGGAAAAAGTCAATGAAAACGGCACGACCGTCGTTGTCGTTACCCATAACCGCGATATCGTCAACTCCATGCAGAAGCGTGTTATTACGTTAAAGCAGGGAGTAATCTTAAGCGACGAGGAGAAGGGAGCGTACATCGATGATTAATACATTCTTTTATACCCTCGGTCAGGGAGTGAAAAACGTATTTCGAAACAAATGGTTTACCATGGCATCCCTGGCAACCATTTCCGCCTGCCTTTTCGTATTCGGTATTTTCGTAGCGGTGGTATTTAACGTAAACCACATCGTAAAGACCGTCGAAGAAGGCGTTTCCGTTACCGTATATTTTAACGAAGACGTGGAGCAGGAGCGTATCGACCAGATTCGCGAACTTGTTACCAGACGCCCGGAAGTATACCGCTGCGATTTTATCTCTGCGGATGAAGCATGGGCAGAGTTCTCCAAGAAGCTCGGCGAGAATGCGGAAGGATTTACCGAGAACCCGCTTGCCAACTCCGAGAACCTGCAGATTTACTTAAACGACGTATCCAAACAGGGTGAACTGGTAGGATACCTTGAAACCGTGGAAGGCATCCGTAAAATCAACAAGTCGGAGCTTACCGCAAATACTCTTACCGGTGTGAAGGCGGTAGTTACTTACGTTTCCGTCGGCATGATTGCACTGCTTCTTGCCGTATCCATCTTCTTAATCAGCAATACCGTTACCATCGGTATTTCCGTCAGAAAAGAAGAAATCAACATTATGAAATATGTCGGTGCGACGGACTTCTTCGTACGTGCGCCGTTCGTATTCGAAGGAATGATTATCGGACTGATCGGTTCCGCAATTCCGGTTGTTGTACTGTACTATCTTTACAACGCGGCATTTGAATTCCTTCGTTCCAATTTTGCATTTTTGAATGATTACATTTCCTACATTCCGGCAAGCGAGGTATTTATTTACTTAGCACCCGCATCTTTGATTATCGGTGTCGGAATCGGTTTCTTCGGAAGTTTCTTTACGGTAAGAAAACATCTTCATGTATAAGGGTTTTGCTTTAGGAGGACGGATGAAAAAGAAAGATTTTGGAAGAATCATAGTAAAGAGCATGGCGGCTCTGGCAGCGGCTTTGGTAGTCTTTAACTCC
>CADCOL010000157.1 GCA_902803015.1 uncultured Lachnospiraceae bacterium
CTGCGTTCTTTCTTCCATAAACATGCATAGGCAAGGGTAAGAAGGCAGGAAAGAATACAAAGAATCAGGTAATAGAGTGACATGATCTTCTCCTTATATTGTTCGTGAAAGTTTGCGCGTATGCCAAATGACGCCGCGAATTTTACCAAGAATTATTATAACATAAGAATAAAGATGATGTATAATAAAAAGACAAGGGGGTATGAAATTATGGAAGGTATGGAAACTTTAAAACAGTGGGTAAACGAGAGTGATAACATCGTGTTCTTTGGCGGTGCCGGAGTATCGACGGAGAGCGGAATTCCGGATTTTCGAAGCGTGGACGGACTGTATCATCAGAAATACGATTATCCGCCCGAGACGATTCTTTCGCATACGTTCTTTATGAAAAAGACACCGGAATTCTATAAATTTTACGCGGATAAAATGCTTGTCGAGGGGGCGAAACCCAATGCCGCGCATTTAAAACTTGCCGAGTGGGAGAAGCAGGGAAAACTGAAAGCGGTAATTACCCAGAATATCGACGGGTTGCATCAGATGGCGGGAAGTCAGGAAGTACTCGAACTTCACGGCAGCGTACAGAGAAACTATTGCATGAAGTGCCATGAGTTTTTCGATTTTGCGTCAATCAAAGAACGGATGAACGAAGCCGAAGACCTGGTCCCGAAATGTCCGAAATGCGGAGGAACCATTAAGCCCGATGTGGTTTTATACGAGGAAGGGCTTGATAACGATGTCATGATGAATGCCATTTATTATATTTCCCATGCGGATGTTCTGATTATCGGCGGCACCTCGCTGGTCGTTTATCCGGCAGCAGGACTGATTGATTATTACAGAGGCAACAAGCTTGTTTTGGTGAACTTATCCTCTACATCTAGGGACAGCCGGGCAGATTTAGTGATTCACGGTAAAATCGGAGAAGTTTTCGGTCAACTTTGATTTTTTTGCTTGAAAACACAGGTGTTTTATGCTAAACTAAAACTCCGTGATGTAAAATTCCTTGCTCACCTTGGGTGGTGGGCCAGAGACCAAAAGGAGGTAACTAGCATGAACAAGTATGAATTATGCGTTGTTGTCAATGCTAAACTCGAAGACGATGGCAGAGCTGCAGTTGTAGATAAGTGCAAAGCTCTCATCGAGAGATTCGGTGGTACGATCACAGATGTGGATGACTGGGGCAAGAAGAAACTTGCTTACGAAATCCAGAAAATGAAGGAAGCGTACTACTATTTCATCCACTTCGAGGCTGAAGCGACCGCACCGATCGAAATCGAAAACAGAGTTCGTATCATGGACGGCGTTATCAGATACTTAGTCGTTAGACAGGACGAAGAATAGAAAGTAGGTTAATATGAATAAAGTGATACTGATGGGCCGTTTGACCCGTGATCCCGAAGTAAGATATTCACAGGGAGACAATTCCACAGCTGTGGCTAGGTATTCCCTTGCAGTAGACAGAAGATTTTCCAGAAATGAAGAGAACAGTACGGATTTCATCAATATTGTTGCATTCGGAAAAGCAGGAGAGTTTGCTGAGAAGTATTTGCACAAAGGAACGAAAGTTCTGGTAACCGGAAGAATTCAGACCGGAAGTTATACCAACAAAGAGGGACAGAAGGTATACACTACTGATGTTGTTGCAGAGGATCAGGAATTTGCGGAGAGCAAGAATGCTGCATCCGGCAACGCATTCGCAGGAAATTCCGGCAATGCCGGAGACGGTAAGAGCGGTGGAGACGATGACTTCATGAAGTTCGATAACGATACATCCGCTGAATTGCCGTTCTAGTAACGAAGTTTTCATTAAGGAGGCAATATTATGGCTTTTGCAAAGACAGATAAGACCGATTCTCCTATGAGAAGAAAAGGTGGAATGCACAGAAGAAAAAAAGTCTGTGTTTTCTGTGGAAAAGATAATGTAATTGATTACAAGGATACCGCTAAGTTAAAAAGATACGTATCCGAAAGAGGTAAGATTCTTCCCAGAAGAATTACCGGAAACTGCGCAAAGCATCAGAGAGCGCTTACCGTAGCAGTAAAGCGCGCACGTCACGTAGCTTTGATGCCTTACGTAATGGATTAAGTTTTACAGACAATAAACCCCCGCAGATTTCTGCGGGGGTCTTTATTTGCAATGTGATGCGTCGGTCAAAGCGCGCAGGCTCAGGCCATGATGCTGCAATCATTTGGATACAAAAAACCCCTCCGCTTATGCGGAGGGGTTTGCTTTGCCGATTAGTTCTTGTCAGCTTTGTCTTTTCTTTCGTACTCGTCAGATTCGTTCTCTTTGGTACCGTCGTTCTCAACTACCCAGGTAGTTTCATCCGGACGTCTGCCACCCCATACAGGACGATGGGAATAATCATCGGACATGTATCTGGGATCGGGATCGGGATACAGTCTGTAGTAAATGTTACAGTCACGACCTTCGCCGTCGCCGCCGCACCATACTTCAACACGGCCGGTATCTTTTCTCTTGCAGATACGCATCAGTTTGGTGTTTCTCTTTGTAAATTTCATTTTAACACCGGACTGGTTTAATTCGGTCTTCATAAGCTTAACGGTCTGAGTTAAGCCGGAACGTGTCGCATCACGAACGTCACCGAGCTGTTTGCCGTCACCGGTCTTGGTGGAGGAGAACTCCATTGCGTTCTGAAGTACGTAGGACTTTCCTTCGTAGTCGCGAACGTTGAAGTGAATGTCGCTGACATTCTGGAAATTGTACCATTCATTGCCGGCTACGTCTTCGAAGATGATATTGTAATCCAAAGTCTCTGCGATAACTGCAGCAGCCTGAATGTCGCTGGCTTTGTTTGCCTGATCGATGTAACGAAGCAGGTTCGGCGCAATCAGGGAAATCAGAACACCGATGATTCCGACAACCATGATTAACTCAACCAAGGTAAAACCTGCATTGATGAGTTTGGAATTTGTTCTTCTCATAAGCATCTCTCCTATTCAAATTTTTAATACAAAAAACCACTTTTCATCTTTACGATCCGTCAAAAAGTGGAAACGATTCATATTGTTAACAATATAATAGCATAAGGCCCCCGGAATTGCCATAGGATTTCATTACTTTTTCTTGTTATTTCAAGTACTCTGGGGGTTTTGAGGCACTTAAAACACAAGATGTTGTGTGGTACAATAGGACTAAGATGTGGTATAATAACTTCGTATTTGGTTTTAAATCAGATTAAGCCTTCAGGAGAGCTGCCATGGCAAAAAGAATCCGAATAAAAGGAAAGCTTCGCGTATACATCCTGCTTTTTATAGTGCTGGGTGTAATTATGGTTGCGGTTAATGTTCCCATATACATGACGGATGTCCGTTTCGGTATTTCTGTTTCC
>CADCOL010000158.1 GCA_902803015.1 uncultured Lachnospiraceae bacterium
TACATCGATATTTTCTCCGAAGACCTTGATTTCTCCGCCGTCTCTTTTGATAATATCCAGAATCAGTTTAATTGTAGTCGTCTTTCCTGCGCCGTTCTGCCCGATAAATCCGCAGACCGAACCTTCCGGAACATTAAAGCTTATATGATCCAGTTTAAAATCGCCGTAATCCTTTACGACATCTTTCAGTTCAATTACATTTGTAGTTTCATTCATATTATTTCTCCATATTGACACCGAAGAACATAACCTGTCATTTTCAGTGTCACTGCTTCTCTTCATAAAGTAAAGTCAGCATCTCCTTCAATTCCTCGATGCTTACTTTTCCCAGAATTGCCTTATCAATGGCCTTGTCCAGATATTCTTCAATTGCGGCCATCATATTTTCTTTCACCAGATCTGAATTGATTCCATTAACAAAACTTCCCTTGCCGGTAATCGACACGATAAAACCATCCTTTTCCAGATCCTCATAGGCTCTCTTGGTTGTAATAATACTGATTTTCAAATCCTTTGCCAGAACACGCATGGAGGGAAGTGCTTCCCCTTCCTTTAGTTCTCCCGTCATAATCTGGCTTTTAATTTGTTCTTCAATTTGCTCGTAAATCGGAATCCCCGAGCTGTTGTTTAAAATAATATCCATATGGTTTTCCTTTTCTGCAAAAGCCAGGCGCCTGGCGTTCTGCCGGACGGCGATTGCGCAATTCTCCGCCCGAAACAATATTGTATATATTCAATATATACACTTCTGTTTTATTTGTCAACGCCAAAAAATCATGCTATATTCTATTGGAATATAAAACCCAAAACGCGGGATTATTTGTAATCAGGAGGGGAATAAAATGAACGAAAAGAAAAGTAAAATGGCCATAATTTCCTTTATTCTCGGAATTTTTGGCGGTGTAACATCACTCTGCATGGCTGCCGGATGTCCGTTTGCCGCTGCTGCTATCATCGTCGGAGGACTTGCAAAAAAGCAGGATCCGGATAACAAGCAGGCAAAACTCGGTCAGCTTTTCGGTATCATCGGCTGTGTAATCAGCCTCATCGAATTGTTAATCTTTTTATTCGTTGTCGTTGCAAACGGCGGCTGATTTAACAAGGATTTCATTAAAAAAAGCACCCTCCACAGGTGCTTTTTTTAATCTTGTTTTATTCCGTATTTCTGATTCTCGTCGGTGTCGATTACCCCCAGGGAAACCAGTTCTTCCACCGTTTTCTGATATGCTTTTATGTCGGCGCTTCTGGGAAGTTTATGGCAGATTTCCGCCATTGTCATTCGTTCCTTTGACATCTTCAAAAGCTTCACAGCCGTCTTTTGTTCCATACCGGGATTGTCAATTCCCGCATTCTGCAAAAGACTTACAATCTGATGGTCCAGCTCCGCCTGTTCGTTTGCCAGAGCGGCTTTCTGTCTTTCCGCTTCTTCTTTGGCAGCATTGATCTGTTGCTCTTTATATGCCTTAAGCGCATCCATGATTTGCGAATTCTTTTGATATGTGTTTCCGCATTTACATGCGGTTACCAGTTTCGGATTCAGTGTCTGACACTTAAGACATTTCCATTTATTGCCTTCAATTTCCTCATCCAGGACACTTAAATCGTATTCTGCGATATTGATGCCAATTGCAGCAGAGTTCATTGGAACTGTAGCAACAGGCTTTGAAGCAGTATTTGTAACAGACGCGACAGGTGCTGTGGCAGTTGACGCCTGCATCTCCTCTCTCTGCTTCTTTCTTTCCTCATCCATTTTCTTGCTCTCGCCCCTCGAAATTCCGCAGGAACAGAATCCGATGGACGATACATTTACTTTCCCGCATTTGGCGCAGCGCCATCCGCCGGATTCAAGAAGTTTTCTTTCGTTTGCAGCCTGCTCCTTCGCATTTTCCTCACGTGCTATTCGTTCCAACGGAGTTTCTTCCCCTGTGGATTTCGATACTGCTTTCGGCTTTCCGAATGCATCGGTAAGCTTCTCTTCGATTTTATTTTCAAGGGGACGTGTTGCTTTGGTAATCGCAATCTCGATAAAGAAAAAAATGATAAAGAAAACCAATCCGATGCCGATTCCCGCAATCAGCCCCACAATGGCACTTTTGGTCAGAAGCATGATCAAAAGTCCGAGTACGGAACCGATATAAATCCCGTTGGGTGCATAGGTGCGCTTCGGAATATTCTCCCGATCAATTCCGAACATATTTGCCAGGGCAAGACAAAGCTTAATCCCAAAGATTGTAAACAACGCACAGAATACAATTAAAGCGATAAAAATCAACCAGCCCATTTTCAGAACACCAACGCCTCCAGTCCTTCATCTACATAGGAAATCGCATTCTTTTTCAACTGTTCGACCCGTTCGGGCGGAATCAGTCCCGGAATGAAGACCGCTGCAAAA
>CADCOL010000159.1 GCA_902803015.1 uncultured Lachnospiraceae bacterium
CAGCCTTATGTTGAACAGCCTTACATTCAGGCACAGCCTTATATGCAACAACCCTATGGAAATCAGCCTTACGGAAATCAACCGTACGGAAATCAGCCTTATGGCGGTCAGCCGATGGGCGGCGCGCAGCCGTATCCCAATCAGGCGTATGCACCGCAGCCCGGTCCCGCACCGATGCCTCAGGGTGCACCGATGGGAGCAGCACCAATGCCTCAGGGTGCTCCAATGGGAGCAGCTCCGATGGCAGCAGCTCCTATGGGAGCTGCTCCGATGAATGCGCAGAAACAGCAGCCGAAAAAGAAGAAAAAGACCTGGCTGGTTGTACTTCTTGCCATCCTCGGTTCCCTGGCACTGATTGTCGTTGTGGCGGTTGTGGTAATCATTATTTTAATCAGCATCGCTGCAAAGAAAGCCGGACAGAAGATTGAGCAATTCAAGTCTGAATTCGATGTTGAAGCTTTGATGCAGCAGTACGGAACTTCCGAAGGCTTTGGATTCGGTGATACGGATCCGAGCGGTTACGACCTTCCGAATCTTTACGGAATGAGCGATGAGGATTTGGAACTGGATCACGATGTTACAATCGAGGATATGTCCAAGAGATATTATGCAGGTATCATCAATGCAGTGGATGTTCGGGGCGCAGATGAGATGATTGCATATCTGGAGTCCGTTTCCGGCAAATCCCTGACGGAAGAAGAGAAGAACACACTTCGTTCGCCGGCGATTTTTACCAACCCGGTGGCAGAACTCTATATTTACAAGGATGAATACAGCACAGGTGGCTGGAGCATGAAATTCCCGGTAGCATATGTGCAGTCCACACCGGAAATTCATGAAATTTCCGACTGGGATCTGCTTTCGGATGCAGCTGTTGCGGACGGAACCCACTTCGATGAAGTGGCCATTTCACCGGTTCACAATGAATTCCTGGTGGAAGGCTCCGTAACGGACCGTATTGCGGATTATGCGGGCAATTTCTTTAAACCCTATGCCGATGTGATTGGCAGCAAGGGAACATTCGGAACCAGATTTGAAGGAAAGGTTCGAAAGAACCGCGTGGATCAGTCCAAACTCGGAATTGACAGTAAGTTCCAGGTTTCCTTCCAGTTCGACGGAATGGTGGAGCCCTATGTGGTTACTTATGAAATCCAGTTTGAAGAGCTTGGAGAGGGAGAATATAAGTAATTAAAAAAGGTACCCGGGCCATAACGGCCTGGGTACCTTTATATTTTGTCTGATTATCTGATTCGGTTCCGGAAATGCTGTCCGAATTATGCTAACGGCTTGCCGGTCAGTTTCTCGTATGCTTCCAGATACTTTGCAATGGTCTTGTCCACGATGTCCTGAGGAAGTGTCCAGTTGTGGCCTTCGTTTGCTTTGAGCCAGTCTCTTGCAAACTGCTTATCGAAGGAAGGCTGGGAATGTCCTGCTTCATATCCTTCAAGCGGCCAGAAACGGGAGCTGTCCGGAGTTAACATCTCATCACCGATCACAATCTGTCCGTTCTCGTCCAGACCGAATTCGAACTTGGTATCCGCAATGATAATGCCCTTGGAAAGTGCGTAATCCGCACATTTTTTGTAAAGAGCGATGGTGCAGTCGCGAAGCTTTTCCGCATATTCCTGTCCCTTGCCCGGATAGATTTTTTCCAAAACATCAACGGACTGTTCAAAGGAGATGTTTTCATCGTGATCACCGATTTCCGCTTTGGTGGAAGGAGTGTAGATGGGTTCCGGTAATTTATCGGATTCCTTTAATCCTTCGGGAAGGGTAATGCCGCAAACGGTTCCGTTTTCTTTGTAGCTTGCCCAGCCGCTGCCGGTGATGTAACCGCGAACGATGCACTCGATGGGAAGCATTTCAAGCTTCTTTACCATCATGGAATTGCCGTTGAAACGATCCTGACGGAAAAACTCGGGCATATCGTTTACATCTACGGAAATCATGTGGTTGGGAAGAATGTCTTCGGTATAATCAAACCAGAATTTGCTCATCTGAGTCAGCACCGTACCTTTTTTGGTAACGATATTGTTAAGAATAACGTCAAAACAGCTGATTCTGTCGGTCGCAACCATGATTAAGCTGTCACCGTTATCATAAATTTCACGTACTTTTCCCTCTTTAATGGGGTGTAAAATCTCGCTCATAAAAACCTCCGTTGTAAATAGTGTGGATTTACAAAAACCAAATACAATATTAGCAAATGAATTCCCTGCTTGCAAGTAAAGAGTTTTGTAAATGTGTACAAGAATTAACAATTTTACACGTTTGGCTCGGTTGACTTTTTACCCCAAAACGATATAATATTATTTGTATCAAAGTGTTTGTGTAATTTATCAGTTTTTATAATAAGATTGTCGAGGGATGCATTATGGCAGGGGAATTCTACATTGCACATAATACAAAGACCGATGAATATCTGGCTGAGAAATTGTTTAGGGGCTTCTACATGACGCCGGATGTTACGAATGCGGTGAAGTGCAAAGACGAAATGGAAATGAGAAAGAAGATTGAGAAGGCCAACGTGGATTATAAGTCCATGCTTCAGATCGAAACAATTACGGTATACTAGGGATATGTCATAAAGGGAAAAAAGCAACCAGGCTTTGGCCTGGCTTTTCTTTTTTCAGGATGAAACAGAGTGAAAGAGAAAGAGGATTTTAAAGAAAACAGAAAAAGAGAGGTGGATAAGGACCTGAAAGCAAAGCATACAGGAAAAGATTCGCATCGGAAGCGCAGGAAACACAACGACGGGCGGCCGGAGTTTAACAAACTCGCGGCTTTGCGACTGGTATTTCGTTTTATGCTGGCCTGCTATTGCTTTGGCGTGTATCTGGGCGAAAAAACGCTTCTGGACCTTACATTTCTGCCGAAATGGAAGGGAATGTATGTTATGTGCGGAATCCTGCTTTTTTCGCTCGTAATTCGTTTCTTTCCTCTTAAAATCTTTCC
>CADCOL010000160.1 GCA_902803015.1 uncultured Lachnospiraceae bacterium
CGACGAAGAAAGCGACGAGGTCTGCGAACTCTGCGGACGTAAAATGGTCTACAAGTACGGCCCGCACGGCAGATTTTTAGCCTGCCCGGGATTCCCGGAATGCCGCAACACGAAGACGATTCTGATCCGAATCGGCGTATCCTGTCCGAAATGCGGCAAGGACATCGTGGAACGCAAGACCAAGAAAGGCCGTCGTTACTACGGTTGCGAAGGCGCACCGGATTGCGACTTCATGATCTGGCAAAAACCCGTGGCACAGAAATGCCCGAAATGCGGCAATGTGCTCGTAAATAAAGGAAACCGCCTGGTATGCGCGTCCGAAGGATGCGGATATTCCCAGGAAAAACCGTAAAAAACGGCAACTTAACAAAGATGCCATAGGAGGGGGACTATGGGAAGCATTCAATTATTGGACAGAACCCGTCGAATCGGCAGACTGCTGCGTGACGGCGAAGTCGGAAGAATCAGTTTCGAAGACATCTGCAAAATTTTAAGTGCCGACACGGGATCAAGCTGCCTGGTGATCACGCGCAAGGGAAAACTTCTCGGAATTGCGAATCACCCGGACGTTGTGAAGCTCGAAGAATTCCTGACGGACAACATCGGCGACGTGCTTGATGCAAGCTTTACGGGCCGCTTAAACGAGATTTTGTCCACGAAGGAAAATGTGAACCTTGGCACACTCGGCTTTGAGAAAACGGATTCGCACCGGTACAAGGTCATCGTCACGCCGATTTATATCAGCGGCGACCGCCTCGGAAGCCTGATTCTGTACCGTAACGAAGGCGATTACGACCTTGACGACATCATTCTTTGCGAGTTTTCGTCCTCCATCATCGGCCTGGAGATGCTGTATTCCATGACCGAAGAAGTAGAAAAGGAGAACCGCCTCGCAAACAGCGCGCGCATGGCCATGAGTTCCTTATCCGATACGGAAACGGAAGCGCTGGTCGAGGTATTTGAAGAGATGAACGGTCTCGAGGGCATCCTCGTTGCGAGTAAAATCGCCGACCGCATGGGCATCACAAGGTCCGTCATCGTAAATGCGCTGAGAAAGCTTGAAAGCGCCGGCGTAATCGAGTCAAAGTCCTCCGGAATGAAGGGCACTTATATTAAAATCTTAAACGGTTACATTTTCGACGAAATCGAAAAGGTCAAAGGATAAAGGAGAATGCTATGGGGAAAGGTATTTTAATTGTGGATGACGCTGCGTTCATGCGCATGGTAATCCGCGATATCCTGACCAAAAAGGGGTACGAGGTAGTCGGCGAAGCCAAAGACGGCAAAGAATCCGTCGCAATGTACAAAGAGCTTAAGCCGGACCTTGTTCTGATGGACATCACCATGCCGGAAATGGACGGAATTGCTGCCTTAAAAGAGATCCGCAAGATCGATTCCGAGGCGGCGGTCATCATGTGCTCTGCGCTCGGACAGCAGGCTATGGTCATCGATTCCATTCAGGCAGGGGCAAAAGACTACATCGTCAAGCCCTTCCAGGCAGACCGCGTCATCGAAGCGGTATCTAAAATTTTAGGCTGAAACCCTTTTCCATCCTGCGCGGGATGGAGGAGGGTTTTGTTGCATAAAAGGAGACCGGTGTGGACAGAAGCGAATTACCCGTAAAATCGAAAACCGGCATTGTCGTGATTGCCAGCTCCACCGGAGGCCCGGGAGCCCTTCTTAAGGTGTTGCCCGAACTGCCCGCGGATTTTCCGTACCCTGTGGTGATTGTGCAGCATATGTGGGTCGGCTTTACCTCCCACTTTGCCAAGGCTTTGGGTGAAAAATGTGCGCTTCCGGTTGTCGAGGCGGAATACGGCGCCCGCGTTGTCCCCGGTCACATTTACATCGCACCCGCGGGGAAGCATTTGCGAATTCGTCATATTCCGGCAGCACACATCATGGAACTGACGAACGATCCGCAGCGAAACGGAGTCCGGCCGAGTGCCGATTATTTGTTCGAATCGCTGGTGCAGACCAATTTTGACCACGTAATTGCCGTCGTCTTAACCGGAATGGGATGCGACGGAACCGAAGGAATCGTTACATTATCGAAGCATAAGAAAGTAACCGTCATCGCGCAGGATGAGGAAACGAGCGTGGTGGACGGAATGCCGGGAAGCGTCCGCAAGGCAATCCCGGATTGCAGGGTCCTCCCGATTGAAGAAATCGGCGAAGACATTAAAGCAGAAATCAGAAAACTCATGGAGGGTTAACCATGGATGTCAGCCAGTATTTGGAGATTTTCATCGACGAAGCCAAAGAACATCTTGAGAATCTGAATACGCAGATTATGAACCTCGAACAGGACGGGGAGAATCCGGACACCATCAACGAGATTTTCCGCGCGGCCCATTCCCTCAAAGGAATGTCGGGCACCATGGGCTTCAAGCGCATGCAGACGCTGACGCACGATATGGAGAACGTATTCTCCGAAGTGCGCAACGGCAACATCAAGGTCAGCACCGAGATGATTGACGTTTTGTTCCGCTGCCTCGATGCGCTCGAAGAGTATGTTTCCACAATCCAGGAAACCGCGGATGAAGGAGAAAATGATAACGCGCCGTTAATCAAGGCGGTGAACGATTTTCTTGTACAGGCGGAAAGCGGCGATGCCAATGCGGGCGCTGCTGCAGGAGCAGATGCAGCGGGCAGTACGGATTCCAAATCCGGTGCGGACGGTGCATCAGGCACATCTTCCGACACTGCGGCACAGGCGAATACAGAATCACCGGCCGGTGCGGAAAGTGCGAACGGCGCTTCCGCAGGTGCGGGCAAGCATAAATGGAAAGAGATTAAAATCGGCAACGTGGAGCGTTCCGCAATCGAAGAAGCGGTCAAGGAAGGCATCCACGCATACGGAATCAGCGTTTACGTACAGGAATCCTGCCTTTTGAAAGCAGCGCGTGCATTCCTCGTATTCCGCGCAATGGAAGATTTGGGAGAAGTCATTCTCTCCGTTCCGAGCGTGCAGGATATCGAAGACGAGCGCTTTGACAAGGATTTCAGCGTCATTTACTTAACGGAAGAACCGCTCGAAAAAGTCATCGATGCGATTAAGAACGTTTCCGAAATCGAAGACGCGGTCGGCGACGTTGTGAATTTAACAGCCAAGGCAGACGGTGCAGCGACTGGCAGCGAAGCTGCCGGAGCGGGCGCAGCAGGTGCGGCTTCAGGAGCAGGAGATGCTGCATCCGGAGCAACAGCCGGGGCAGGTGCAGCGGCAGGACAGGCAGGCGGTGCAGCGGCAGCGGCAGGCCCCGCGGGTGCGGCAAAAGCAGGCGCACAGGGCCAGAAGAAAGCCATGGCAAAACCCGTGGTCGGCAGAACCGTCCGCGTGGACATTGAAAAACTCGACTCCCTGATGAACCTGGTCAGCGAGTTAATCATCTCGAAAAACTCGCTCGTTTCGGTCGCAGACTCCGAGCTCGGCACGGCGTCACTTGCGTTCAACGAGCAGATTGAATACCTCGAATCCGTCACCACATCCCTTCACGAGTCGGTTATGAAGGTCAGAATGGTGCCCATCGAATCCGTCGTAACGAAGTTCCCGCGCATGATTCGCGACCTTTCGAAGAAACTCGACAAGAAGATGGAACTGTACATGACCGGTGAGGACACCGAACTCGACCGTACCGTGGTGGACGAAATCGGCGATCCGTTAATGCACCTTCTTCGAAACTCCGCCGATCACGGCCTCGAGTCCGCGGAAGTGCGCGCAAAACGCGGCAAACCCGAAGTCGGTTCGATTTTCTTAAACGCATATCAGGACGGCAACAACGTTGTCATCGAAGTGCGCGACGACGGCAACGGCATCGATGTGGAAGCAGTTAAGAAAAAAGCTGTCGAAAAGGGTAAAATCACCGAGGAGCAGGCCGCTCTCATGAGCGAAAAGGAAGCCATCGACCTTTTGTTCCAGCCCAG
>CADCOL010000161.1 GCA_902803015.1 uncultured Lachnospiraceae bacterium
ACGGTAGAACGGTTTCTTTTCGACTTCGGTTTCCGGAAAGAGTTCAAGCATACGTTCGGCGCCGAGAAGATAATCCGCCGTCTTAACCGCATTCATCACTTCGGTTGTAAGAGAATCCCTGCTTCCCGGTCCGATTCCGGCAAGGGTTATCTGAATTTTTTCTTCTGCCGTTTTATCCGCTGACATTTCGGTTTCCGTCTCTTCGGTTTGAATTGCACTTTCACGGATTCCGAGCCTTGCAAGCACTTCTTCCGTGGACAGACCATCCTCTTTTTCAAGACAGCCGATTACGCAGAACGTGATTCCTTTCTTCTTTGCGGCGTTCAGTTTTTCCGCAAATCCTCCTGCCGCACCACTCTGTTTGCTGATCACATATGCGATATCGTACATGTCAATCATGGCTTCATTCATCTCTTCGCTGAAAGGTCCCTGAAGCGCAATGATATTCTTTCCTTTAATTCCAAGATCTGTACAGCATTTCAGACTTTCTTCATCCGGAATGATACGAACAAAGAGTCTTTCTTTCAGCGCTTCATCGACACAGTACTTATGCAGTTCCCGGCTTCCGATGGTAAGAAGAATATTTCCCTGCGTATTTAGAAGCTTTGCGGCGCAATCTTCATTGGAGTCAAAGAATTCCATTTTTTCATAGGCATCGTTTACGCCGGTATCTCTTTTTAAGCGAACGCATTGAATATCCAGTCCTTCCGCAGCCGCTTTAATATTCCTGCTTGCTTCATAGGCATACGGATGCGTAGCATCGATTACAAAATCGAATCCGCCTTCCGCGATAAAATCATGCATTCTCCCGCTGTCCATTTTTTCCGTATGGACACTGCAAAATCCGCTTTCATGAAGCAAACCGGAACCGTATTCGCTTGTAACGCATACGGTATGCTCTTTTTTTTGCTTCTCTAGTTTTTCGGATACAATTCTTCCTTCAGTTGTTCCCGCAAATATCAGTATTTTCATTGATTCGGTATCCTCTTTTGGTAAACAGTTTTCCGTCCTTATACTCTGTCTGCGAGCTGCCGATAAATACAGTCGTAAACATATCCGTCTCGCTTGATGCCAGTTCTTTTAACGTACAATACGTTATGCTGCAGTCTTCCCTGCCGATGTTTCGCACATACCCGCAGGGGCGGTTTTCGTCATAATACTCCAAAAGAATTTCACATGCCTTCTTTAAATGTTCTTTGCGTTTATGGCTCGATGGATTATAAATAACGATATTGAAATCTCCCTGTGCCGCATGAATCAGGCGGTTTCGAATGATATCCGACGGAGTAAGCAAATCGCTTAAGCTGACCGTACAGAAATCATGATTTAACGGAGCTCCCAAAAGTGCTGCTCCCGCGCTTGCCGCCGTAACCCCCGGAATCACGCGGATTTCAATGCTGGGGTAAAGATCACGCATTTCAAACAGCAGGGATGCCATTCCGTAAATTCCCGCATCTCCGCTGCAGATCACACTGACTTTTTTGCCTTTCCCTGCTTCTTCAAAAGCAATCCGGCAACGCTCTTTTTCCTGACGCATCGGAGTCGAAATCAGTTCTTTCTTTTTCAGCCTCTCGGGAAGAAGATCGAGGTAAACCGTGTATCCGATAATCGCATCGCTTTCTTCCAAAACACGAAGTGCTTCAAGCGTCATGCCTTCTTCTTTTCCCGGTCCCATGCCGACAACGTACAGAACAGGTTCCGTCCGGTCTTTCAATTCCGTCAAACCAATCTGAAAACGCTTCTTTGCAACCGCAACCGTAATGCCGTCTCCGGATTGTTTGGACAGAATCAGTTCCGCTCCCGTACCTGCCGCCGCCATGGCGGAGCGTTCGCAGACATTGTCAACACCCACGGTTTCTTTTACAAATTCGGAGGAATCAAATTCCCCTTCCACCGCGTTTAATTCATCCGCGGTAAATGTATAAAACGGAATCCGAAGTTTCTTTGCGTACTGCAAAAGGCCTTCCTCATCCTTCTTTCGGTCAATGCTTGCCATCGCAAAAACCTGTTCTTTTAAAAGTCCGTTCTTCTTTAAAACCGCATCCGCGAAAGCTTCGATTTCTTCCAACGGTTTATCCTTCCTGCAACCGATTCCCAGTACCAGATTCTTCGGTCGCAGACGAATGAGCCCGTTCGTTCTTTGCAAATCCTGCGAAATCAAAATATCCGCATATTCATTCGCATCATACGGAATCTGTCTGATATCATCCGGCAATTCTCCGTCAAAGGAATCCGATTCGACAGAGATTGTGATTTCCTTCCCGGCAAGAACTTTGGAAGAAACCGCTTCGATTCCCTCGCGGTTTTCAATCCAAAGATTGTTGTCTTTGGCGAATACATCCACTGCGAATACGCCTCTTAAGTCCGTTGCCGTGGTAATCACCGCATCCGACCGAATGGCATTTGCAATCCACTCCGCCAGTCTGTTTGCGCCACCCATGTGGCCGGAAAGAACCGGTATCGTATATGCTCCGTCCTCACTGATTACCAGCACTGGGATATCGCTCAATTTATCCTTCACAAAAGGTGCAATTGCTCTTACCGCGATTCCGCATGCTCCGACATAAACCAGCGCATCGTAATTTGCGAATCCGTCCTTTGTAAAATCCTCAAGCGATTCCTCTATAGTACGCAAAACACATGCAACGGTTTCCGCATCCGATCCGGCCGCAGTTTTATATTCTTTTCCGGAAACACTGTCCTTAATCTTTTCGCAGAGTTCCCGTCCCTTATCCGTAAATCCCGTAATCTTTATTCGCATGTTTTTTTCTCCCGATATTCTGTGGAAAAATCCGCAGCATAGAGCCTCGATTTTTCATATCCCGCATGACGGATTGCTTCTCCGACCAGAATCACCGCGGTTTTATGAATCTGTTCTTTTTCGGCAGTTTCATATAGAGTTCC
>CADCOL010000162.1 GCA_902803015.1 uncultured Lachnospiraceae bacterium
GTTGCCGGGGTTTCCGCTGCTGCGGTTCCGTCTTCAGCTGTCTTCGGCGTACGTTTCTTATAGGTTCTCTTCGGCTTCGGAACTTCTTCGGTAGGTATTTCCGCTGCCGAAGTCTCCGCTGCTGCCGTTCCCTCTTCAGTAACCTTCGGAGTACGTTTCTTGTATGTTCTCTTCGGCTTCGGTGCTTCTTCCGCAGGTACTTCTGTTGCAGGTGCAGTCTCCGTTGCTGCCGGAGTTTCCGCTGCTACAGTTCCCTCTTCAGGTGCAACCTTCGGGGTACGTTTTTTGTAGGTTCTCTTCGGCTTCGGTGCCGGAGCTTCTTCTGCCACGGGTGCTTCCGCTGCAGGTGCTTCTGCTGCCTCTGATACCTTTTCTGCCTTCAGTTCATCAAGCTGCGGCATCATTTCTTCCACAACACGATGAGAACCGTCTTTCAGACGAAGATCCAGCTGGAAGAAGGAAGAAGGTTCTTCCGGAGCAACTTCTGTTGCTGCCTCTGGAGCAACTTCTGTTGCTGCCTCTGGAGCAACTTCTGTTGCTGCCTCCGGAGCAACTTCTGTTGTCTCCGCTGCTTCTTCGGAAACGGCGGGTTCAATATATGCCGGCGCCTCTTCCGTGACGAAATCGGGTGTCACCTCAACTACAGGTGTAGTTTCAACCACAGGTTCTGCTACAGGCTCAACAACAGGTGCAGGTTCAACAGCAGGTGCCTGTTCAACTACGGGTGTAGGTTCAACAGCAGGTTCCGGTTCTACCGGAGCAACCGGCTTCGGTCTCGGCTGTACCACTCTTCTTTCGTCCGTGCCTTCCAGCATTCTGGTAATATCCTGAATAGCCTTCTCCTGACGCATTGCACGAAGTTTACGAATGGATTTAACCGTTGTGGTTTCAAAGTCGGATGTATATTTCTGAATGGTCTTCTTAACCGACTGCTCTTCTTCCGCTTTCTTTCCGTCCGCGGTTGTCGTCTTTACGCCATTCTTGATAACCGCAATAACCTTTGCGTTTGCGAAAAGGTCCTTCGGAACTTCGATTTCCGCAGGATTTACATGTCTTACCGGAGCCTTTGCTTCAGGCTGCTTAATCTCAACCTGTACAGGCTCGATACTTTCGATATTGTTGATATTCGGAGCTGTGGACTTTCTTTCCTCCGCAACCGTTGCGGTCTCTGCGGAACCTTCCTCTCTGGAAGCTTCCAATGCCGCCTGCGTAGCTCTTGCAAGTCTTTCTTCCGCAATCTCTTTTGCTCTCGCTTCTTTTTCCACTGCGGCCTGTACCGATGCTGCAATGGTATCTTCCGCACTTACTGCAGGTTCTTCGTACTGATCCTGCTGTCCGTCGTAAGACATGCTTGCATAAATATCGTAGGTCGGAAGATCGCTCTTCTCCACGCGGATAACGGGACCTTCGTCCTTCTTTTCTTCCATCTCGGGAAGTTCGCGAAGAGTCTTTGCATTCAATGCATTCCAGTCATACTTAAGCGGCGTTTCCGGTTTAACAAAATTCTTTCTTCTCGGAAGCTTCTTTGCCGGTTTCTTTTCTTCGACCTTGGGTTCTTCCGGCTTCGGCTTGAATGTCATGGAAGGAGCAATCGGGCGTTTTGCCTTCTCTTCTTCCTCGAGTTTCTTCTTCTCTTCTTCCGTAATCGGTTTCGGAGTAAATACACCGGTCGCTTTCTTGTAGGTCGGCTTCGGAACACTTACAACCTGTACAGGCGGTTCGACAACTTCTTCCTTCTTCGGCTTGATGGTGATTTCGGTCTTCATAACCTTTTCGATCTTCTCCATCGTAGCCGCCGCACCGGTCTGGTTTAAGAACTCTTTCTTTTCTTCCTTCTTCGCACCGATGGTAATCGTAGGTGCTACCGGTACAAACGGAATATCCGCTGCAACCGGTTTTCTCTTGGTTTCTTCTTCTGTCGGCATTGCAAACAGATTTCCGAAATCGTTGGTCTTTAAGATATCGCCGTCCTGAATAACTTTCGGAGCTGCCTCCTTCGCATTCATTTCGTCGACATTGTAAACCTGATCATCCTCAGCGGACTGTTCATATACGGCATAACCGTCCGCATACGAATCTTCGTATCCGTACTCGCCCGCCGCAAAGGAATCATATTCCTCGTTTCTGGAACTGTAGGATGCATAATCGTCATATGAAACGAAGGTTCCGGTTGCTTCGTCGTAAACCGGTTCTTCGTGATAATATCTCGGTGTAAATACGGTTTCTCCCTGTTCTGCTACGGGAACATATGAACCGGCTTCTTCCGGATTGAACTTGCCGGATCCGACAACGGATTCCTCGTAAACATTTTCTTCGTAATCCGCTTCCTCTGCAGGTGCGGCTTCCGTTGCAACGGCAGGTTCTTCCGCAGGTACAGCGTATTCTTCCGCAGGCGCTGCATATTCTTCCGCAGGAGCAACATATTCTTCCGCAGGAGCAACATACTCTTCTGAAGGAGCAGCATATTCTTCCGCAACAGGTGCGGGTTCTTCATAAACAGGTTCTGCCGCAGTTTCAACTACCGGTTCTTCGTAAACAGGTTCTGCCACAGTCTCAACAACAGGCTCCTCATATACAGGCTCTGCCACAGTTTCAACTACAGGCTCCTCATATACTGCCTCTGCAATCGGCTCTTCGTACACAGGCTCTGCTACAGCCGGGGCTGCAGGTTCTTCGTATACCGGTTCAACCACAGGCACAGGAATAACTTCCGGAGCTGCAGGTGCCGCAACTGCCTCTTCCACAACAGGTGCGGGTGCAGGTGCAACCGGCTCCTCGGATTTTGCAAAGAGCGGTTCTTTCGAAGCTTCAGGTGTTTTAAATACAATATCTTTCTTCACCGGCGCGGAATTTACCACATAGGTATTCTCCGGCATATTCTTGTCGTTATGCACACCGCTCGGTTTACGACGGAACTGCTGCGGCTGTCTTGCCGCATCCATACCCTCTATCGGTTCCTGATAATTGGAACGGATGGGTACGTTTGCATTTCTGTAAGAATTACGTTCCGTCGATTCATTGCTTTCTTCCAAAAGCGCATAGTTTACGTTATTGGTCTTCGGCTTACGCATGCTGCGCAGACTCAAACGATCACGCAGGGACATTGCCGTACCGTACTTTCTGCTTTCCTTTGAAAGTGCGGATGCAGCGGCAAGTTCCGGATTCGGCGGAATCATTGCACCGTTCTCTGTCGCAGCGGCCGCCTGCTGCATTCTTGCCTTCTGCTCTGCAGGAGGTGTTACGCCGAGGCTTGTCGTATCATGATAGGAAACCGCTGAACGGTTTACGTTCCAAACCTTCGTCTTGTCGGTCTTGCCCGCAAGAATGGTTTTCACCGTTTCAAACGATGTCATCATGCAGTGATCCATATTGTTGTAACGATGCTGTCCGTTACGTCCGACACAGTAAAGATTCGGATAGTTATCAAGGAAATTCTTAATCTCGTCAAAACGATTATAAGAATCAAAATAAGCAGGATATGCTTTCGGTACCATCACCTTGTTAAAATCAAGCACCGCTACATTGCTCTCCAAAATTCCGAGTTTCGAAAGCTCTTCCACCGCAAGTTTCTGCCACTGGATATCGCTCTGGTTCCAGTAGTAATCGCCTTCGGTACAGGAATACTCCAGTCCGATCCAGACATTCTCTTCGGGTTTCTGCAAAAGATACGGCGACCAGTTGTTGTAAATCTGAATTCTGCCGACTTTAACAGAGGAATCCTGCACATAAATCCAGCATTCCGGAATGAGACCGTTTAAGGTTTTGATTTTGGATGTATTCTTGATCTTTAAATGAGGAACCAGCAATCCAAGTACTACCAGGTCGCGATAAGGCAGACCCTTTGCAACGTCTTCGACGCTGAACGGCACTCCCTTCATGGAAAGAATCAGTTCCTTGATGGGCATGGACGAAATAATGATGTCGGCAGGCTCGACAAACTCCTGTCCGTCAAATTCGCAGCGTACGCCCTTAATGACATTGTTTTCCGTTTCGATTCCGGTTACTTTGCAGCGGAAACGAATTCTGCCGCCAAGATCCGTAAACTTTCTTGCAGCAAGGTTCCAAAGCTGACCGGGACCGTATTTCGGGTATAAGAATTCTTCTCCGAACTCGGCATCCTCCACCGCATTCGGATTTTTCTTTTTGTTGGATTTGTCTTTGAGAATTGAGGATACGGAGATTCCTTTTAAGCGCTGTGCGCCCCACTCCGCACTGATCTGGGAAGGATGACGTCCCCACAGTTTCTCGGTATATCCTTCAAAGAAGGACTGATAAAGAGACTTTCCGAAATGATTCAGGAAATAGTTCTCGAGGTTATCTTCTTTTTTCTTGAAAACGGAGCTTTCCAGGTAGCTGAATCCGGCCTTTGCCGCCTGTCCGAACCCGAGAGCCTTAACGGTATTTCCGTTAAACTTCACCGGATACTCCAGGAAAGAATCATTGTAATGAATGCTGGAAACGCGTTTTCTTACCAGCATTACATCATCTTCGAACTCAGGGTCAGGACCGCCCGGTGCGGTATTGATGGTTCTTTTTAAGATTCTGTCGTCCTTTGCGGGCTGTCCCTGTTTAGCAAGAATCTCTTCCCACCAGTTCTTTACTTCTTCACTGTTTGTAAAGAAGCGGTGTCCGCCGAGATCCATTAAATTCCCGTTATGATTGACTGTTCTTGCGATTCCTCCGACAACCCCCGTTGCCTCCATAATGGTTACATCGTAATCTTTCGATTTTTTCACCAATTCGTATCCGGCCGTAATTCCGGCAGGACCCGCTCCGATGATAACAACCTTCTTCATTCGACTAATAACCCCTTTCCCCTAGCTTTCTTTCTTCCCTTTTACACTGCTTTGGGATTGTGACTTCATCTCATCGATGATTCGTTCAATCAGTAATTTTTTAATAAAAATATCGTAACTTAAAAGACATACATACGAGAACAATTGCAGGTATTCCCGGTCTTCTTCCGGCGCATCCCGAAACATCTGCAACGATGCTTCGTACTTGTCGTTGACATCTTCTTTTAAAAGATTAATCCGCTCTTCTCCCACGGAGAAAATGCCGTCATAAATCTGCTGCATGTCGGGTTCGCCTTCCGGCGCTTCCGTAAGTGGTCCGATTAAAACCTTGATATCGTTAATGGACAAAAAACTCTTGAAATAATAGATCAGTATCAGAGTCATCACATGCTCTTTGGAGTACTTTTTCTTCACGGGGGCGGGGATCAAATCGTTCTTCGCGTAATTGTTAATCATCGTTTTGGTAAAAATCGGGTCCTTCGACTCCGACTCTCTTCTCGAATACGCGAGCTTCCCGTTCATGAAGGTGGTAACCTGATCCATGTAAAGATCAATGTTGGGGATTTCACCGGATTTCATCTGCATGATATCCCCCATTTGATTCAGAATTGTATTCAGAATATCCTCTACATCGACTTGCATACTACATCCCCCCGTCTCTAGTACACATTCCATAATATTATAGTCTATTTCCCTCTTCTTGTAAACCAAAACCACCCGAAAAAACACCCTTTACGAGGGCGGTTTCATATGTTAAAATATATTCACGTGTTAAAGTATTAAAGCGTGAAAATTTTAAAGTGTTGAAATTTTAAAGTGTGAAAACAGGGGGCCTTATGAACAACAAATTAAAAACCGCAGCAGTGGACCAGTTGTTTGATGCAATTCTTTGTCTGGAGAACAAGGAAGAATGCTACAATTTCTTTGAGGATTTGTGTACCGTGAACGAACTTTTGGCGCTCTCCCAGCGTTTCGCCGTGGCAAGAATGTTGAAAGAAAAGAAAACTTATCTTGAAATTGCCGATAAAACAGGAGCATCCACCGCTACCATTTCCAGAGTAAATCACTCTTTAAACTACGGAAGCGATGGATACGAATTGATTTTTGAACGTATGGATACCAAAGAAAACTAACCGTTAATCTCCATTACATCCATGGGATTGATATATTCCTCGTCGTACATCATCTGATAACCGACTTTCGAGGATACATAATTGACTTCAAAGAGGAGCTGACCGATTGAGACGTCATCTCCTTCTTTTACTTTCGGGGCATCGTTGTAACGATAAATGGTAAAATAGCCGTTTCCGTGATCTATCACAACCCGGTTGCCGAATTCTTCGTCGGATTCGACCTTGACCACCGTTCCTTTACCGGCCGCCATCACCTTGGCACCGTGCTGAACGTTAAAGACCACCATCGGATCTTCCTTTTCGCCCTCTTCGCCTTCCTGCGGCTCCTCTCCCTCTTCTCCCTCCGAAGACGGCTGGGAAAGAATGGTCGCCTTACCGCTTACCGGAAGACCTTTCGGATAGCATAACTGGGCCTGTGCTTCCTCGTTGGCGATTTTTTCCGCAAGTTCATTCGACAGAAGCGTAATCTGCTCCTGCATCTCTGCCTGGTCTTTCGCCATAATGATGCTCATCTCTTCTTTCTGGGATGCAACAAGATCCGCGGAAATCGAGAGTTTCCTGTATTGCACGATCATAACCGCCAAGGCGATTTCCGTAAGCATTACAAAACATCCGACCGCAATGTGTATGATTAACAGTTTCTTCGGCATGCGGGGTTTATTCTCCATGAGTGTCCTTTCCATCGATTAATATCTTCATTGCCTCTTTGTATCCTTCAAATCCTTTTCCCATCACGGTTGCAACGCAATAAGACCGGATATATGAAATCTGTCGAAAATCGTCGCGCGTCGATACATCGCTTAAATGCACTTCCACCGTCGGAACCGAAACCGCCTTCAGCGCATCGAGAATTGCGACGGATGTATGCGTATATGCCGCCGGATTGATGACGAATCCGTCAAACTTTCCGTAAGCATCCTGAATGGCATCCACAATCGCACCCTCATGGTTCGACTGGAAAAACGTCACTTCCACGCCAAGTTCCTTTGCCGCGTCCTTGCAAAAATCAACAAGGTCATCGTATGTCTGTGTGCCGTAAATATCCCTCTCGCGAATGCCGAGCATGTTAATGTTCGGTCCGTTGATAATCAGAATGCGCATGTCTTACCTCCATACTTTTATCGAAAATTGCTTTCGATGGAATCACAGGTTATGTCAACCTTTCCTTCTTCCGCGTTTACAATGTAATCCGCTGCCTTTTCATAAAGCGGTTTGCGTATTTCAAAGAGTTTTTCGATAGCGCCGTCCCCCTGGGAAAGCGGTCTTCCATTCGAAGAAAGATTTGAAATATCCCGATTTATGTAAACTATTTCTCCGTTCTGCTTTAACAGTTCTATATTCTTCGGTCTGGTAACCACTCCGCCGCCCGTTGCAATCACAAGTCCGGTTCCTGCCGCGACTTCTTTTACAACCTGCGTTTCCTTTTCACGGAATGCATCCTCGCCTTGTGTACGGATACAGTCACCCGGTGTCATTTCGAATTTTTTGGTAAATTCCTCATCGGTATCGACAAATTTCCTGCCGGTTCGTTCCGCCAGCATCCTGCCGAGCGTGCTCTTGCCGCTTCCCGGCATTCCGATCAGTACAATGTCGGACTGCTTTAAGTAGAGTTCCCGATATACCCGTTCGCCTTCATCCTGCAATTTCTGCCGTTTTGCCTTATAACGTTCCGGAATGGATAAATGGGA
>CADCOL010000163.1 GCA_902803015.1 uncultured Lachnospiraceae bacterium
ACCATAAAAATACCGATTGCAGATAATACCATGAATTTTTTATTTGATTTACTTCGCATTTCAGCCATGTTTTAGTCTAATAGAATTCTTTTTTACTTTTGTAAGTCAATATTCATCCAGAAAGTGATGTCTTTCGCCATTCTTCTTATAGGCAATGACTGTATCCAGATTTACGTTCTCTACACTCCTGAAGATGTTCGATTCAATATACGGATTGTTTTTCTTAAGCTCTGCAATCAGTTTCTTTGTCTCTAATCGTTTCGATGATGTTTCCTCATCCTCATGACAGGTGGCACAGGTTTCCGTAAAATGGCATGCACACTGCAGGAAATGAAGGTCGTTGTAGTCCCTCCATGCACAGATATCGCTTTCGCGAACCAGATATAAAGGCCGGATCAGTTCCATTCCTTCAAAATTGGTGCTGTGAAGTTTTGGCATCATGGTCTGGATCTGCGCCCCATGCAGCATTCCCATAAGGATTGTCTCGATGACGTCATCATAATGATGCCCCAGTGCAATTTTGTTGCAGCCTAACGCCTTTGCTCTGCTGTAAAGATATCCCCTTCGCATTCTCGCGCAGAGATAGCACGGGCTTTTCTCTATATTGTCAACCGCATCGAAGATGTCGCTTTCAAATATCGTAATCGGAATTCCGAGTGCTTTGGCATTACTTTCGATGAGTTCCCGATTTTCCCTGTTATATCCGGGATCCATTACGAGGAATGTCAGTTCAAAATTGCATTGCCTGTGCTTTTGAATTTCCTGAAAAAGCTTTGCCATCAGCATGGAATCCTTACCACCTGATATACAGACAGCGATATGGTCACCCTCCTGTATGAGCTGATATGTTTTGCAAGCCTTGGCAAAAGGGGTAAACAGTTGTTTATGAAACTTTTTACGAATGCTTTCTTCTGCTCTTTGCTGCTTAAGTGTTATTTCATTCATGTTCTAATGCCCCTGTTATAATTTTTATTCCCGCATCAATCAGAGCCTGTCTTAAAAAGCACTTCACATTCGAAATGCAAAGTGCTTTCTACAATTTATTAACCTTCCTGTTCCAACAACATGAATATGTTATTGAGTAAAAGAGCCATATGCGGCAATTGCCTCATCAATGCTCATCTGGCCGGTTGCGGAATTATAAACCGCCATCCTTAACTGAAATACCGCATCATCTGTCAGGCCGAACTCTTCAGGCGAGAGAATGCGTGACTCCGGTATTTCTCCGAACGCAGCATAAATACTGTTAAAGGATAAATCTTTTGTCGGTGACATAAGCCCCTTATTCCGTGCCATTTCGTTCAATTCCTGTGAAGTAACAAGAAAACGCATAAATTCGTTGGTGATGTCCAGACTCTGACTCTCTTTGTTAACGGAAAACTGCAGATTTGGCAGATCAAGGAAAAATGCACCATCATCCGACATAGGAATCGGTACAAATGTATAAGTAAAGGGATTCGCAGTAAATTTTTCGGAAACGCTTTCTCTTTTTTTGGTTCCGGATACGGCATCTCCGGAGCAGATCATCATAGGAACATCACCTTCAAAAAAGCGGAGAATTACGGCATCATAATTATTTTCTATAGCTGCGCATGCATCAAGGTCCACACAACCGTCGTTTAAGAACTGTTCCATCTTTTCAAGAGTCGGTCTCATATATTCGCCGGCTGACGGATCAAGCGCATTCAGTTTTTTAACAGCCTCCTCATCATCTGCCACTGTTGAACAAAAATAAGGATAACTCGTCAATGTAAAAAGAGATGTTTTCTCTTTTTCGCTATAACCCATGAGAGGATTTGCATATCCCTTATCACGGAAAGCATTGCACACGGAAACAAGCTCATCATAGGTGGTCGGAACTTTAAGTCCTTCCTTTTTGAACAAATCATTATTTACAAGCATACCATAGGTACTCGAAAAAACAGGAACCATCGGAAGTGTCCCGTCATTTGTCTTAAGAAGGATATTATCGCGAATGCATTCCAAATCCAGACCAAGTGCCTGATCGGACAAATCCTCGGCATGATCCATGGAAGCCTGATATTGTTCACGACCATACATCCATGAGTTATTGACATAGATATCCGGGGCATCGTTTCCTTCCAGAACCGTGCCAATCATGTTGTTATAGTCATCAATTTTAGTGTATACAAGTTCCACATTCGGATAATATTCGTTAAACCGGTCAAATTCCTTTTCTAATGCTTCAAAATTGTCATACCCTCCGGCAACGTTGATACGGCCTTTGACAGAAGTATCCAGTGAAGGCTTATAGCCCTCATCCGTCTTTACGTTCTGCTCCTTTGCATTACACGAAGCCAGAGCAAAGACCATCATTGTTGCCAGTAAAATACACAGTGTCTTTTTCATTACCCTATCCAACCTCCTCTTAATTATTTTAAAGTATCTTTGATCCTTCGGATTTCCTTAATTACCAGTTTCATATCAATAGGCTTCGCTATATGTCCGTTCATTCCGGCATTCAGACATTCCGCAACATTCTCGGAAAATGCATCTGCCGTCATCGCAACAATCGGAATAGAGGATGCCCATGAATTATCAAGCATGCGGATTGCTCTTGTAGCATCAAGTCCGTTCATCTGCGGCATTTGCACATCCATGAAGATAAGATCATAACGGCCTTCTTCGGCTTTTTTCATCATATCCACGCAAATTTGTCCGTTTTCCGCATGTTCACATTCAATACCAAACATTCCAAGCATACAGGATATGATTTCCCAGTTAATTTCAATGTCTTCTGCAATAAGAATGCGCATTCCCTTTAAATCATAATAATCATCATCCTGTTCGATAGATTTGGATTCTCCGACGATAAACTCATTAATCTTGTTATAGAAGACAGATTTAAAGATCGGTTTCCCGATAAACCCGTTTGCGCCGGCCTCTCTTGCCTGATCCTCAATTTCCGACCAATCGTAAATAGAACTCAGCAGTATGGGAACATCTGTCTTAATCTCTGAGCGGATTTTTCGTATTGTCTCAATTCCGTCCATATCCGGCATTTTCCATTCAACGAACACAATGCTGTAATTTTTGCCGTTTTTCTGTCCGGCGACAATCATTTCAATTGCTTCCGTTCCACCATGTGCACATTCTACCGAAGCCCCCAGAGATTCAAGTTCATCCTTGGATGTATGCAGTATCTGCTCGTCATTATCCACAATCAGCACATTAACCTGATCAAGACGCATCTCTTCACGCTGCCTGTCGGCAACAGCAATATCCAGCGAAACAGTAAAAGTTGTTCCCTTTCCCTGCTCACTCCGGCAGTCTATGGTTCCTCCGATAATATCGACCATCTGCTTTGTAATTGCAAGCCCCAGACCCGTGCCCTGAATGCTGTTTACCCGGCTGTCGATTTGTCGCGAAAACGGCTGATACAAGGTCTCCATATATTCCGGGCTCATTCCGATGCCGGTATCCGCCACCACATAAATCAGATTTACACAACCCGGTTTTTTGCTCTTTTCCTCGCGCAGATCCACACTGACACTCCCGCCCGGTTCCGTGTATTTAATTGCATTAGAAAGGATATTGATGTAAATCTGATTCAGGCGAAGCTGGTCTGCATAAAGGTACTCTTCTTCCATTTGTTCTATGTGAAAGCTGAATTTAATATTTTTCTCTTTAATCATCGGTTGCGAGATATTTACAAGATTCTCGACAGTCTCCACTATGGAAAACGTCAACGGGTTTAAATTCAGTTTTCCGCTTTCAACCTTTGAAATATCCAGTATGTCATTGATCAGTGTCAACAAATGATTGCTGGCAAGTTTAATTTTCCGAAGACTTTCCCTTGTTGAATCCACATCATCAAGATTCTTCTCGGCAATGTTGGTAAGACCTATGATGGCATTCATAGGTGTACGGATATCGTGGGACATAGTAGAAAGAAAATCTGTCTTTGCCCGGTTTGCCGACTCCGCTTCCCTGGCAGTAATCCGAAAACGTTTATTTAAGTATTGCATATAAACCAGATCACTGATAAACAAGAGCAATAAGCACGCAGAAACGACTCCGAATAAAAGCCAGTTTTCTCCTTTTACAGAAAGGTCCTCGGCAGGAACCAGACCGAGCATTGTCCATCCCTCAGTTGCGGAAACAGGCGTATAGGCAAGTATGCACTCCTGACCGTGAGAATTAAGCATCGAAACGGATCCTACCGATGACGTAATATTCT
>CADCOL010000164.1 GCA_902803015.1 uncultured Lachnospiraceae bacterium
ATCGTTTGGATTTGTACATCCACACAGAATAAGACAAAACACCACCACACCTATGAATAATATATTCTTTTTCTTCTTTCTGTTCATAATTTAACCTCAGTTTCTTAACCTTGATATATCTTGAACAATCGGCGGATGCTGTAACTTATATAAATACCATGCCAGTTTACCATTCAACCCAGTCGCCGATTTGACAACTCCGACTACTGTCATCCCCGTAATAAGAACCAGAATAATCAAAACAGGAACTTTCCAAAAAGAAGCTTTGTGTGATCTGATTCTTCACAAATGTAAGTGCTGGGTGTTATTTTAACATCTCTTCCCGATACGGATTATTGTCTGTGGCATCGAAGCCGGGAAGAATATATGAATCCGACAGATACTGATGCACATCCACGTCAAGCGAATAATTGCAGAACAAAATTCCGACATATGTAATTCGTGTATTTTCCGAGACGCTCCCGGCATCGTCTTTTTGTAAATCCCCTGTTTTTGGAATCATGGCATATACAAAACCGTAGTATTCATCGGAATCCATCGCAATCAGATCATACCCATCCGGCTCGCCGTTTACGGAATATATACCCTCGTAATTATCCACTCCGATGGATTTAAGTCTTGCGATTTCCTCATCATACCCTTCTTCGTAATCAATCGTCATATAGGTAATGTACTGCGGATCCCAGGGATTGTAATACATCAACTGGAATTCTTCGACATTCACGCCTTCCGGGATATGCTCCGGAAAAACTCCTAATTCCTCAAATGAGCCCATGTAATACCCACCACCATTTCCCTTTCCGTTATGAATATAGGTATTGTAATCCGCAATATTGTTCGTCACTTCGACTTTCGCACCACGAACAGACGCCATGGCCATTCCGATTACGAGAACGATAACGATAAAATAATGCACCCCTATTCCAAGAATCACGATGGTTGCAATTTTAATCGCCTTTACCAGTTTCTTATGTTCTGATATCTTTTGCAGGATGCCCGTCACATACAGTGTAATCACGCACGTCATGATAAAGACCGCAAACGTGGCAAAAATCGCACCTGACCGTCTTAAGTCCGGCTCATAGGTGATTGTCTGCAATACAAGCGCAAGAATCGACAGCACAATTCCCGCAATCCCGCAAATCTGTACAAAACGAAGGAGATTATTCTTCTCCCTGCCCGCGTAGGTTGCCATTTTATCCGCAACCTCTCTGGTTTCTTCATTCATCATCTCGCTTTTCCTCTCTCCGTCAATGAGCTCGCGGACATCGACATCATAATAATCCGCGATTTCCACGAGAAGCGAAATATCGGGCATGTTGCTGCCCGTCTCCCATCTGGAGACGCTTCTTCCGGAAACATTCAGTTTCTCCGCAAGCTTTTCCTGAGTAATCCCTTTTTCTTTTCGCAGTTCTTTTAAAAACTTCCCGATTTTCTTTTGATCCATATCAGGATTCCTCCCTTCCCTTGCAGATTAGAATAATTTTATTGAAAATAACACGACACAAAGCGAGAAATGCCGTGTTATTCTGTGTAGACACCTTTGACTAGTACACCGAATAATAAATTTCTGATACATTTACGCAGGATGATTGTTCATATGCAATGAAAGCGAATGAGGCAGTGCGGGCATTGCCGATTGAGGTTGAAGTAGCATATGGGCAATCAGGCAAGCGAATGTGTCAGTTAATTTGTATTCGGGGTACTAGTAAGCCGTTTTTTGCCCCCCTTCATACTCATAAGTAATTTCTTCTTTTGAACCGCTTTCCGATTCTTCTATTGTTTCTTTAATCAGATTCTCAAACTCATCATATGAATATAAATATGTTGTTGTTACTGAGGGAACTTTATTAACCTTTTTCATTGGCAGGTTACTTTCTCCCGAATAGGAATATTCTTCAAATACTCCGTTACTATATTCTATTTTCGTTACTCGGTTTCGGTCATCGTATGTATAAGTATTTGTCTGCGTTGGGACATTACTCTTTTTAACCTCTTTAGATAGCAATCCTTTATTATCATATTCGTAAATTGTAGTTTCCGTTTGGCCCATTGCATCGGTTTCCTGCCGGCTGACAAGCCTTCCTTCAGAATCATACGCATATTCTGTGGTTTTGTTCGTAATGAAAGAATCCGATTCGGAAGCATTTTCCAAATCATATTCAATCTCTCTGATCAGTTTTTTCTCCGGATTGTATTCATAAACTATATAATTGTATAAAACACCTGAAACAAGCATATTTGTACGAATCTTATTTCCATCTTCATCATATTCATACTCAATGCTGTCCGCCAGGTTGTTCCCATTAGAATCATACATATTTTCACGAATAAGATTTCCCTTTTCGTCATAATTGTATTCTGTTATCAAATCAAGAAAAGTGCCAGTTTCTGCGTTAAAAAGTCCTCCATGCACAGTCTTTTTAACTAATTGAAAATATTTTTCCCCCGGCTGATCTGATTCGTTTTCCACTCTATCGGTGCTTTCAACAGGCTTACTATCATCGATGATATTGCATCCTGTTGTAAATAAACATAAAACAAACGCAACAGAAATTATTGTAACAAGAAATGATTTTCTATTTTTCATCGGTAGTTTTATGCTCCCTCTTATTTTAATGATGTTTGGATTATTAAACCATTTCAAACCGTTTTCAGCCGATTCAATAAATCTGTTACCATCTCCGGATCCTCCAAAAGCGAAATACCAAAACACTTTTTACCGGCATCCTTAATGGACGCACCTATATGATAAGCGGTCTTTCCGTCAAGAATGATAAATCTGTCATGAAAGATCTGCGTCTTCTTTACCGTCAATGTCGGATACTGTGCATTGAAATTAGCCACATCCCTGTTCGTAAGCGGTGCGCTTGCATATGTATAAACCTTCACATCTACACTGGTATTCTTCTTTGCCAGAATGTTCAGTGTATCCACATCTACATACCCATCAATCAGGATAATTTCGCTGGTGGCTTTCCGGATGATGGATGTAATCAAACTGAACGCATCATAAATCTGACCGTCAAAGAATATCTTCTGCTCCGATTCTGCATGATCTTCAATATACTGAAACACCTTA
>CADCOL010000165.1 GCA_902803015.1 uncultured Lachnospiraceae bacterium
ACAAAAGAGATGAAGGATATTCTGCAAAGCTGCGACCTTGCGATTTCCGCTGCGGGCAGCACACAGTATGAGATATGTGCGTGCAGGGTTCCGTGCGTGAATTTTTCGATGGCGGACAATCAGCTTCCCGGAGGGGAAGAATTCGGAAGACGCGGAATTATGGAATATGTCGGCGATGTAAGAAACAATCCCGATTTTTATGAGAATCTGATTGCCTGTTGCGAACGACTTTCAAACGATTATGAAAGACGCGTCCGGATGGTTGAAGCGGAATGCGCATTGGTGGACGGTCTTGGTGCGAAAAGGCTTGCAGGGGAATTTATTGCCGGATAAAGGAGTTTGATATATGGAAAAAGCAGGAAGGGTGTATGTATGTCATACCTATTATCACGTTTTTGTTTCCTGTTTAAAAGAATTGAATCGTGACCGGAAGGAAGAATTTGCCGATCTTGTAATCAGTACGCTTTCCACGGATTTCGAAGATTTTCCGCAACGTTTTGCGGAGTGCGGGATTTTTCGAAACGTGGTTCTGTTTGATGAAAAAAGGGATACGGATTTTCCGGAACTGGCCAAATGGAAAGAGGACAAGGGAAACATTATTGCCAATATGCGTTCCAGAATCCGCTTTACCAAAGAGTTTGCAAAACTCGAAGCCCCCTTCGTTCCGGTGGATTTCAAACAGTACAAAGAAGTTTATGTATTCTGTGATTCCGATCCGATTGGGTATTATCTTAATCAGAACAAAATATACTATCATTCCGTGGAAGACGGTCTGGATACTTTAAAACCCTTTGTTCAGTCAAGGTTTGACAACCGCGGACATTGGAAACTGAAGAAGTTTTTCAGTAAGAAACTGAATCTGATTTTTATTCGTGACGGATACGGCAAATACTGTCTGGACATGGAAGTCAATAATTTAAGCGTGATAGACGACGATCCGGATGTATATAAAGAGGTGCCGAGAGATGCGCTGATGGAAGCCCTTTCCAAAGAATCAAAAGAGCTCATTATCCGGACATTTATTCGCGATTACGATCGAATGATTGAGGTTTGCAAAAATCTGGATTCGGACAGAAAGAATATCATGATTCTGACCGAACCCCTGACACCTTCTTTTGAAACCCGTGAACGAATCTTTCGCGATTTAATCGATAAGTACTCCGAAGAGGGAACCGTCTTTATCAAGCCTCATCCGAGAGATGATCTGGATTATAAAAAATGTTTCCCGGATGTTTTGCAGTTTGACCGGACGATTCCGATGGAGATGTTTAACTTTTTTGAAGAGTTTAAGTTTGACCTGCTGGTGGCGGTTTATACGCAACTGGGGGCCGTCAAATTTGCAAAGGAAAAGATTCAGTTAGGCAACGATTTTATGGATCAATACGAAGATCCGTCCATTCATCGCAAGAAAGAAGTATTAGAACAAAGCAAATGATTAAGAATCAGCTTACATGCGAAGACGTACAAAAGGATATTCCGGATTTTATCAACGATAAACTGGACAGCCGCGATACGCTGGCGTTTATCAGTCATATCCGGGAATGCAAGACCTGCATGGAGGAACTCTCCGTGGAGTATCTTGTTTTGGTGGGCGTAAAACGCCTCGATTCCGCATCGGCTTTTAATTTAAACGACGAACTGGAAGATTTGATGATTCGAAACGAATACCGGGCAATCCGCAAAAGAAACTTAACCCGCATCGTGTTTGTATTTGCAATCGGGTTGGCAATTCTCGGCGGATATCTGCTTTCCGGCATGCTTTACGGATAAAAACCATGAATAAAATTCTTTTAATAGACGGACACAGTATTTTACACAGAGCGTTCTACGGAGTGCCGGATCTGACGAACAAAAACGGCCTTCATACCAACGCAATTTACGGATTCTTAAACATCCTGTTTAAGGCCATGGATGATGAAAAGCCGACGCATCTGGCGGTGGCTTTTGATTTGCATACGCCGACATTCCGTCATGAAATGTATAAAGAATACAAGGGCACGAGAAGCCCGATGCCGGATGAACTGCGCGAGCAGGTACCGGTGATGAAGGAACTTTTACAGTCCATGAATATTCCGATTATGGAATTCGAAGGACTCGAAGCGGACGATATTCTGGGAACCATGGCAAAGGGTGCGCAGAGTGAAGGCATGGATGCCGTCATTTTATCCGGTGACCGTGATTTACTGCAGATTTCCGATGAACATATTAAAATCCGTATTCCGAAAACCAAGGGCGGAAAGACAGAGGTGGAGGAGTATTTTCCGAAAGATGTGGAGGAAAAATACGGCGTTACGCCCCTGCAGTTTATTGACGTAAAAGCATTGATGGGCGATTCCTCCGACAATATTCCGGGCGTTCCGAAAGTCGGTGAAAAGACTGCAATCGGCCTGATTCAGCAGTTCGGTTCCATGGACGGAATTTACGCATCCATCGATGAAGTCTCCAAACCCGCGATTAAAGCATCGCTTGCGGA
>CADCOL010000166.1 GCA_902803015.1 uncultured Lachnospiraceae bacterium
AAAAAAGGCTTGGGATACAGGTTATGGCTATGGAAGAATTTGTATTACTGAATCAATCCGATTTGCCGGAAATGGCGGAACTATATAAGTCGGCTTTTTACGGGGAGCCGTGGAATGACGACTGGAGCGATGAAAAGCAGCTGATGGAGTATGTAAAAGAAAAATCGGGTGGTTATCACGCAATTAATTACGGCCTGCGTATCGACGGCCGACTGGTTGCAATATCTTTAGGACAGATTACTCACTGGTGGGAAGGAACGAATTATGTTCTGGAGGAGCTTTGTGTTTCTCCAGACTGCCAGGGAACCGGAATCGGAACCCGCTTTATGGAACGGATTGAAGAAGATCTTAGAACAAGAGATGTAAAAGGCATCTTTTTGCAGACGGATATCGATAAACCGGCTTACAGGTTTTATCAGAAAAACGGTTTTAAAGAACTCTCAAAACATGCTAGCTTTTTCAAGGGTTTCGTTTGACGTCCGGGTTTAATACTGACTTAAATACTGCTCAATCGTATTCTTTATATCGTCCAGGGAATCGGTCATTCCCCTGTCGACCCACTTAAAGATTACATTCCAGATTGCGCCGATGTTAAATGCAATAATATAGTCCGGCTCAAGATTTCCGATTGTTCTGGCAAACGGATTATTGCTCATATCCATGGTGCGGTTGCATTCCGGGATGACTTCGTTCAGCCGCAGAAGCAGAAGATAGAGCATATTGTTTTTATGAAGTAAATTCAGCATTTCTTTGTTCTTTTCGCAAAATTCGAAAATGACCGTAAAAGGTCCTTCGGATGCGTTCGAAAGCGCAATCGTGTATTCCAGAATCAATTGGTTGATTACGGAATTCAGTACATCGTCCTTGGATGTAAAATTCAAATAAAACGTCTTTCTCGCAAGAGAAGTTTCCATTACAATCTGCTTAACGGATATCTCGGAATAAGGGTGATCCTGCATTAGTTTTATCAATGCATCGGTGATCTCTTTTTTTGATCTTAACGAAGAAGGGTTCTGCGAATTGTTCATTTTTCACCTGCTAAAATACACATAATGACGAGATTGTGTAACTTGCCTCTAATCTCTTTACCGGCTCCGGTTTGAATTGTATCATGACCTTAAAACATACACAAGTGTGTAATATTTAAAGCCGAAGATGGGGATACGTAAATGAGAGAGTATATATTGCTTTTGCCGATTCTGTTTATTTTTCATGATATGGAAGAGATTATCGGATTTAAACGGTTTTTCGAAAAGAATCCGTGGGTGTTTGAAAAGTATCCGCGGATTACCAAAGCATACAGGATTTTTTCGACGGAAGGTATGGCGCTTGGAGTTTATGAGGAATTCATTCCGTTTTTCGGAATCAGCCTTCTTGCATATTTTTTTCCGAACCGAATTCTTAATACGATTTGGTTTGCGCTGCTGCTTTCCCTGACGGTGCATTTTGTGATTCATATTGTTTTGTGCATCTTTATCAAAAAGTTTATTCCTTCGCTTGTTACAAGCCTGATCTGCCTGCCGGTCAGTATTTTGATTGTTATCAAATGCGTTCCGTTGATGCAGTTTGACCCGGGCTCTTTGGTATTCATTGTTGCCACGGCATTAATAATGATGCTGAATCTGAAATTTGCACACAGACTGATGGAACGATTCAATCGGGGATGCTATAATAAAACACATGATTACGCATCCGATTCCGCCGGTTTATGACAAGAACTCAAGAATACTGATACTTGGAAGCTTTCCCTCTGTAAAATCCAGGGAGGAGGGCTTTTTCTATGGGCATCCACAGAACCGTTTCTGGAAAGTAACTTCCGCGGTATTCGGTGACGAACTGCCGAAATCCGTCCCGGAGAAGAAGGCATTTCTTTTGCGTAATCGCATCGCACTCTGGGATGTAATCGGTTCGTGCGATATTGAAGGATCTTCGGATTCCAGCATTCGAAACGTAATTGCAAACGACTTAAGTATCCTGTTGGAGGAGGCCGATATCCGGCAAATCTACGTGAACGGCCGGACCGCATTCAAATACTATCAGAAGTATTCGGAAGCAAAAACCGGCAGACCGGCTGTTTGTCTTCCTTCAACCAGTCCCGCAAATGCCGCGTGGAGCATTGACCGTTTAACGGAAGCGTGGAGCTGTATCAAAAACGGATGAATGGTGCTATAATAGCACTGCGACGAAAAACCGGATACGGGAAAGGACATAAATCCTATGAGTGAAAAGAGCAGAGCGTTAAGAAAAGAAAGACTGCTTTGGAAGAAAAAAAGAGCATTTGCAAACCGTATGTTTGTGCTTGGCGCGGCATGCATGGTTTTGTTTCTGATTTTTATCGTACTGGTAAAAACGGTAAATGTAGCACCTATCGGTCCGCAGGAGACCTCGGTCGGGTTCTCCGCAATAAACGGAGCATTCCATGCATTGACCGGATTCAGCAAATTATGGTATCTGCTGGCCAAGGGACTTGGAATTCTTGCAATTCTGGTTGTGGCATTTTTTGCCGGAGTCGGATTGTTTCAGTTAATCAAAAGAAGAGGCATTCAGAATGTGGACCGTACAATCCTTGCAACCGGCGGATTATATGCGGTAATGCTGATGTTCTATGTCCTCTTTGAAAAAGTGGTAATTAACTATCGTCCCATAATCATGGAAGGGGAAACGGCTCCGGAGGCATCCTTTCCGTCTTCTCACACACTGATGGGCTGCGTGGTATTCGGAAGCGCCATTATGATAGCCGGACGGTATTTCGGGAAAACGTTAACGGCATACATCCTGCAGATTCTTGCCGGAATCCTTTTGCTCGTTGCCGTCATCAGTCGTCTGGTCTGCGGTGTCCACTGGTTAACGGATATTGTGGGAGGCGTTCTTTTAAGCGGAGCGTTGCTTTCCGTATACGGAGGAGTCATTACCATTTGGCGAAGTGCGAACCGCAAAAAGAAAAAGAAGAAAGAGGTTCAGAAAGAACCGGAATTTGAGTGGGAAGAATAATCATTTCCCTTTATGGATAAGGTGAATTAAACCGGCACGAAGGTGCCGGTTTTTTACGTGTGCGCCCGCAGACTCCGAATGGAATCTTTTTAACAAATATAAAAATGAGAATCGTTCTCAAATCTATTGACACAGGGTGGGGCAGGTGTTAGAATTTGAGAACGGTTTTCAAATTGGACCGTTATTTTTTAGCGCAGAGAATCGGCAGGTGGCTTTTATGACGATGAAACCGAAATATAAAACCAAACAAAGAGAAGTAATCCTTTCCTACATTAAGCAGACTTCCGGAAAGCATATCACGGCAGGAGATGTCTGTGATTACTTCAAAGAGCAGGGAACACCCATCGGACAGGCAACCGTTTACAGGCAGCTTGAGAGTCTGGTGGATGAGGGAATTGTGAATAAGTACAATATCGATGCGAATTCCCCGGCCTGTTTTGAATATGTGGCAGACGGTGAGCATGATTCGGACGGAATCTGTTTCCATGCCAAATGCGAGGAATGCGGAAAACTGATTCACTTGCACTGCGAAGAGATTCTTAAAATCCGCGATCATTTATCCGAGGATCACGGCTTTGTACTGGATCCGAAAAGAACCGTATTTTACGGGCTTTGCGAAGAGTGCGGGAAGGAAGAACGGAGTCGGTGAAGTTTAGGATAAATGAATAATTCATTTGTTTTATCGAGGAAAATGAATGAATCGGAGGATTATGAAAGGAATGAAAAAGAAATTAAACAAAGGGATTGTTACAGCGCTTTTATTATGCTTTGTTTTGTTGATAAGCGCGTGTAACGTAAATATGCAAAACGGAACAAAAAAGAGTGGAATCCGTGTAGTTACCACCATTTTTCCGGAATATGACTGGGTAATAAGCATTCTTGGAGAGAATCCCGGAAATATCGAAGTGGAAATGCTTTTGGATAACGGCGTGGATCTTCACAGCTATCAGCCGACGGCAGAGGATATTGTAAAGATTTCCGATTGTGACATGTTTATTTATGTCGGAGGAGAGTCCGATGAATGGGTGGAGGATGTTTTAAAGGAAGCAGCCAATAAAGATATGGTTGTCATTAATATGCTTGAAGTACTGGGAAATGACGTAAAGGCCGAAGAAATTGTTGAAGGCATGGAGCACGAACACGAAGAAGGTGAAGAACATGAAGAGGATGAGGAAGAAATGGACGAGCATGTATGGCTTTCCCTTCGTCATGCTGCAAGAGAATGTGATGCCATCGCCAATGGACTAAAGCAAATCGATCCCGCGAATGCGGATACATATCAGGCTAATCTGGAAGATTACAAAGAAAGCCTGAATGCATTGGATGAAGAGTATGCCGCAGTGGTCGAGGCATCCGAGAACAAAACCATTTTGTTCGGAGACAGATTCCCGTTCCGTTATCTTGCGGACGATTACGATTTAACCTATTATGCTGCATTTGCCGGCTGTTCCGCGGAAACAGAGGCCAGCTTTAAGACAATTCTATTTCTTGCAGAGAAAACAAATGAATACGAGCTTCCCGTTATCCTTACCATTGAAGGAAGCGATGAAAGAATCGCAGGTTCCGTTCGCGAAAATACAAAGGAAAAGAATCAGGAAATTATGACCCTTGATTCCATGCAGTCCGTTACCGGCGCAGATGTGGCTGCCGGAGCCAAATATGTGGATATTATGCAAAAGAATCTTGAGGTACTGAAGAAAGCATTGAAATAGAATGATTACAGGGGCGCAGAAAAATGAGTTACATTAAAGCAGTCAATTTAAGCGTAGGGTATGACAGAGAAGTTGTCAGCGAGAACATCAACTTCACGGTAGAACCCGGAGATTATCTGTGCATTGTCGGCGAAAACGGTTCGGGGAAATCAACATTGATGAAGACTATCCTGAACCTGATTAAACCAATCGGAGGAACGATTACGGTAGGTGACGGATTGAGAAAAAATGAGATCGGTTATCTTCCGCAGCAGACGATGGTGCAAAGAGATTTTCCGGCAAGCGTAACAGAGATTGTTCTTTCCGGATGCCAGGCCAGATGCGGTCTGCGCCCCTTTTATAATCGTGAGGAAAAGGAGTTGGCGAAGGAGAATATTCGACGAATGGGGATTGAAGACCTTGCCAACCGTTGTTACAGAGAATTATCCGGCGGACAGCAGCAACGTGTTCTTCTGGCGAGAGCGTTGTGTGCGACAAAAAAAATACTGCTTCTGGATGAACCGGTATCCGGACTGGACCCGAAAGTTACGGCAGAAATGTATGAGTTGATAGCCAAACTGAACAAAGAAGGCGTCACAATTATAATGATTTCCCATGATATAACGGCAGCCGTTCAATACGCCTCACATATCCTTCACGTAGGCGATACTGTTTATTTCGGAACCAAAGAGGAGTACTTAAACAGTGAGGAAGGAAGATTTTTTCTTTCCGGGCAGGGAAAGGACGGTGGAATGGAATGATAGAAACACTGTTTTTTTATCTTGGCAGACCAATCGTTCAATATGCTATAATTGTAGGTGTTTTGATTGCGGTATGCTCTTCCCTGCTTGGAGTAACACTGGTTTTAAAACGTTTTTCATACATTGGGGACGGATTATCCCATGTTGCATTCGGAGCCATGGCGATTGCAACCGTGGTGGGGTTGAGCGACGAAATGCTTCTTATTTTGCCGGTTACGATTATCAGTGCAATTCTTCTGCTTCGAACCGGACAGAATACAAAAATTAAGGGAGACGCCGCTATCGCGATGATATCCGTCGGAGCTTTGGCCTTCGGATATCTTTTGATGAATCTCTTTCCGACCTCTTCAAATGTCACGGGGGATGTTTGTTCCACCCTGTTCGGGTCGACGGCAATTTTGACGCTGACGACCGTAGAAGTCTGGGTGTGCGTGATTCTCTCCTTAATCGTATTGATTTTATTTGTTCTGTTTTACAATAAAATCTTTGCCGTAACATTTGACGAAAATTTTGGAAAAGCTGTAGGAACCAGAACGGGGACCTATAATCTTTTAATTGCGGTTATCATTGCCGTGATTATTGTTCTGGCCATGAAACTGGTGGGTTCTCTTCTTATTTCCGCACTTGTGATTTTCCCGGCACTGTCGGCAATGAGATTATTTAAGACCTTTAAGTCAGTAACTGTTTTTTCGGCAGCTTTTTCCGTCATCTGCACGCTGGTTGGAATACTGACATCCATTCTGATTACTACACCGGTGGGAGCTACAATCGTAGCGGTAGATGCTATCGGTTTTCTGGTTTGCTGGTTAATCAGTCTGGCATTTAGAGGGAGAAAAGGGTGAAAAATCGAATAAAAAAGACGGGAATCATAATTCTTTGTCTGTCAATCGGATTGATTCTGCATAGTGCATGTAAGGACACTTCGGCAACAATCAGGACCAATACCGGAAAAAACGATGTGGCGGAAATTCTGGCAAAGGAAACACAATCCACCGAACCGCAATCCACTGAGCCGGAATCCCCACGTCCTTCGGAAACGTCGGAAGCCGAAAAACCGGTTGAAGGACAGGATGCCGATGTGGATGTGGATTTAACGAAGATGTCGTCAAACATGGTATATGCCGAAGTCTATAATATGCTTGTCGATCCTGACAGTTACCGGGGGAAGAGCATAAAGATGAAAGGACTTTATACGCTTCTTTTGGACGAGGTGACAGGTAATACATATTACGGATGTATTGTAAAGGATGCTACGGCATGTTGCGCATCAGGTATTGAGTTTGTACCAAAGGAAAACTACAATTATCCGAAGGATTTCCCAAATGAGGGAGAAGATATTACTGTAATCGGTATTTTCGATACCTATCTGGACGGAGAAGATTTGTACTGCACATTGCGCGAAGCGGATTTTTGGAAGGAGTAAAGCGTGAAGATTATTGATATTTTAAACAGAAAAAACATGTCCCTGTCTTTCGAGGTGTTTCCTCCGAAGAAGGAATCCGGTTTTGAAACGGTAAAGGCAACCACCGAAGAAATTGCAGCCTGCAATCCGGCGTTTATGAGCGTTACCTACGGAGCGGGCGGCGGAACCAGCCGTTTTACGCTGGACATTGCCAAGGACATCGAAGATAAGTATCATGTGCCGACACTTGCACATTTAACCTGCGTTTCTTCTTCCCGTGCAATGGTAAAAGAAAAAATCGAACAGATGCATGCGATGGGAATCGACAACATTATGGCGCTCCGCGGGGATTTGACGCCCGAGCTTGAAAGCACGGACCGCAAAAACTGGGAATACCACTATGCGGTGGAACTCGTGCGGGAGATTAAGGAAAGCGGATATGATTTCTGCGTCGGTGCGGCCTGCTATCCCGAGGTACATCCGGAAAGCGCAAACCAGCGTGACGATATCAAATTCTTAAAAGAAAAAGTGGATGCCGGTGTGGATTTTCTGACCAGCCAGATGGTATTCGACAATAATCTTTTTTACAATTATCTGTATAAAATCCGTGAAGCGGGAATTACGGTACCCGTGCTGCCGGGTATCATGCCCATTACCAATGCCAATCAGGTAGAGCGTGCCATCAAGCTTTCCGGTTCGTTCATGCCGCAGCGGTTTAAAGCAATCGTGGATTATTTCGGAAAGGATCCGGACGCCATGAAGCAGGCGGGAATCGCATATGCAACGGACCAGATTATCGATCTTTACGCAAACGGTGTTACCAATGTTCACGTATATTCGATGAACAAACCGGATGTGGCAAAGGCAATCATGAACAATCTTTCCGACATTCTCTGGAAGGATTTCGGTGTAGAGGAATCATAAAGCATGAAAGAATTCATGGAGCATCTGCGCTTGAAAGAAAGTGCGGAAATGTACCATGCGGTACCGGTATACAAAGAATACGCGGATGTCCCGTTCAATCTTTCGGAAGCGCTTCGCTATGCGGGCATGCCGGCTCATAATGCGCCGGAAATCGGGAAAGAGAGCGTGGAAGAGGCGCGGAAGCTGATTTCGAAAGATCTGGTATACAAGGTGGGTTATCTTTGCATCGATCTTGAAAGGGATGAGGAAGGTTTTCCCATTCTGCCGATTACCCAGCATTCGGAAATGCTGAAGAAGAATCTGCGGGACTGTGACGGAGTGATTCTGTTTGCGGCAACCATCGGTTCCGGCATAGACCGGCATATTCGCAGATATGAAAGAAGCGAAGTGTCGAAAGCGGCGATTCTGCAGGGACTCGGAGCGGAAAGAGTGGAATCGCTTTGCAACCTTTTTAACGAAGAAGTAAAAAACGAGGCAGAGCAGAGGGGATTAAAAGCACATCCCCGGTATTCCCCCGGATTCGGAGATCTGCCGATTTGTGTGCAGAAAGAATTTCTGGATGCACTGGATGCAACAAGACGTATGGGAATTACGTTAAGCGAATCTTATCTGATGGCACCGTCGAAATCGGTAACGGCAATCATCGGACTGGAGCGCATTTAACGGGGATGTTACAGAGGGCAACGGAAGGAACTCGAATGAATATTAAGGAATACATGAAAGACCATTTTCTTTTCCTGGACGGAGGAATGGGAACGCTTCTTCAGGAAGCGGGACTGAAACCCGGTGAGTTGCCGGAACGATGGAATGTATCCCATCCGGAAGAGATTATCCGTATTCAGAAAGCTTATTATGATGCGGGAAGCAATGTTGTGCTGGCCAATACATTCGGTGCCAACAGCCTGAAGTTTGAGGAGCAGGAACTCGAAGCCCTGATTGCGGGAGCCTTTGACAATGCAAGGAAGGCGAAAGAGGAAAGCACTGGAACGCAGGAAAAATTCATTGCGCTCGATATCGGCCCCATCGGGAAACTTTTAAAACCGTATGGGGATTACGAGTTTGAAGATGCGGTTTCGGTATATGCCAAAACGGTGCAGATCGGTGTGAAATGCGGTGCGGATCTGATTTTCATCGAAACAATGAATGACAGCTACGATACGAAAGCAGCACTCCTTGCAGCGAAGGAAAATTCCGATCTCCCGGTATTTGTTTCGAATGCATACGGAAGTGACGGAAAGCTGATGACGGGTGCTTCGCCTGCTGCCATGGTTGCGATGCTCGAAGGCATGCATGCAGATGCAATCGGTGCAAACTGTTCGCTCGGACCGAAGCAGCTGACCGGTGTCATGGAAGAGTATTTAAAATACGCGTCGGTTCCGGTTTTGTTAAAACCGAATGCAGGTCTTCCGAGAAGCGAAAACGGAAAGACCGTGTTTGATGTGGAACCCGAAGAATTCTCGGAAGAGGTAAAAGCTCTTTTGGAAAAAGGAGTGCGGATTGCGGGCGGATGCTGCGGTACCACACCGGATTTTATCCGGGCGGTTACCAAGAAGGCGGAAGCGTTAACGCCGGTTCCCGTTACAGACAAAAACCTTTCTCTGGTTTCATCCTACACGCATGCCGTGGAATTCGGAAAAGCGCCGATTCTGATCGGAGAACGCATCAATCCGACCGGAAAGAAACGCTTCCAGCAGGCGCTTCGCGAAAACGATATGGATTATATTCTCGGAGAAGGCTTAAAACAGCAGGATGCGGGTGTTCAGCTTCTTGACGTAAATGTGGGACTTCCGGAAATCGATGAACCTGCATTGCTGGAACGTGTTACGAAAGAATTACAGGCGGTATCGGATTTGCCGCTCCAGATTGATACAACGGACCTTACGGCCATGGAAAAAGCACTTCGCTGCTATAACGGAAAGGCGATGGTCAATTCCGTAAACGGTAAGGAAGAAGTGATGGAAGGCGTTTTCCCGCTTGTTGCCAAATACGGCGGATTCGTAGTTGCTTTAACGCTCGATGAGGGAGGAATCCCGGAGAGCGGAAGTAAACGTGTTGAGATAGCCGAAAAGATTATAGCGAAAGCGGCGGAGTACGGAATCGCAAAGAAGGATTTGATTTTCGATCCGCTTGCCATGACCATTTCCGCAGATACGAAGGCCGCATTGTCCACGATGGAAGCGGTACATACGATTCGTACCGGACTTAAGGTGAATACTTCCCTCGGTGTATCGAACGTATCCTTCGGATTGCCGAACCGTAACATCATTACATCCACCTTCTTTGCGCTCTGTCTGGAGGAAGGATTGTCCGCTGCCATCATGAACCCGTATTCGACGGAAATGATGAATGTGTATCATGCTTATAAAGCACTCCATAACATGGACGAAAACTGCATGTCCTATATTGAGTATACAGCCACGCTTCCTGCAGCGACAGTTTCCGCGACAACTGCAAATGCCGCAGGTGCATCGAATCCGGCCTCGTCAAACCGGGCTGCCGATTCAAAATATGCATCCCCGATGCAGGAAGCAATTATCCGCGGTCTGAAGGATAAGACGGCGGGACTGACCAAAGAACTCCTGAAAGAAAAAGAGCCGCTTGCAATTATCCAGACGGAAGTCATTCCGGCTCTTAACATTGTCGGTGAGGATTTTGAGAAAAAGAAAGTCTACCTTCCGCAACTTTTGATGGCGGCGGATGCGGCAAAAGCGGCGTTTGAAGAAGTAAAGGTTCATATGGCCAAAACGGAGGACGCGTCAAAACCGGCCGGCTGTCCGTTCGTAATTGCAACGGTACACGGAGACATACACGACATCGGAAAGAATATCGTGAAGCTGATTCTGGAAAACTACGGTTTCGCGGTCAGCGATCTTGGTAAGGACGTGCCGCCGCAGGTGATTGTGGATGAGACCATTCGCCTGCATTCTCCGCTGGTGGGACTGAGTGCGTTGATGACAACCACGGTTCCCGCAATGGAAGAGACAATTAAACTGCTTCGGGAGCAGGCACCGTGGACAAAGGTCTGTGTGGGCGGTGCCGTTCTGACACAGGAATATGCGGATCAGATCGGTGCGGACCGGTACTGCAGGGATGCCATGGAAACCGTGCGCTACGCACAGGAAATCGAAGCAACACTGTAGTCCGGAAACAGAATAATAAACGGAAACCCAGTAAAAGACGGATAAAGAAAATAAGGAGATTTATACATGAGAGAAGTAAATTATAAACCCAGGGGAGTTTGCGCAGTGCTTATTCACTACGAGTTGGACGATGACGGAAAGATGCACAACTTGAGTTTTGTGGGCGGCTGCAATGGAAACTTAAAGGCCATCGGCCGCCTTCTGGAAGGAAAGGATGCGAAAGAAGCAGCGGATATCCTGCGCGGAAACGACTGCGGCGGAAGAGGAACATCCTGTGCCGACCAGCTTGCAAAATCGATTGACGAGGCACTTGCAGAAGCATAAAAAACGCACTGCAAAGAAGAAAAATTCCTTAGAAAATCGCACAAAAAAATTCAAAAAAGCCGGCAATTATTAGCAATTAAACCAATTGCAATCGGACGTATTAGTAAATATAATAGCATTTGTTGATTCATAAACAGTTGGTTTTGAATTGTGATTTTAGGAGGAATTGAAAATGACTTACGAAGAATTAGTAAAACTTGCAAAGAAGACCTATGAGAAGGCAGATGCTTCCGCAGTTAAGGATCACGTTGCAATCCAGTTCAACGTAACCGGTGAGGCAGAAGGCGCATTCTACCTGGAAGTTAAGGACGGAAAGGTTTCCGTTGAACCTTACGAGTACTATGACAGAGATGTAATTGTTACCGCTGAAGATACCGTACTTGCTGACATTGCAAACGGAAAGCTTGGTCTGGAAGCTGCTTATCTTACCGGAAAGGTAAAGGCAGAAGGTAACTTAAAGAAAGCTCTTCTCTTAAAGGATTTAAAGGCTGCAGCAAAGAAAGCAGCTGCAAAGAAGGCTCCTGCAAAGGCAGAGGCTCCCAAGGCTGAAGCAAAGAAAGCTCCTGCAAAGAAAGCTCCCGCTAAGAAGGCTCCTGCAAAGAAAGCTCCCGCTAAGAAGGAAGAGAACAAGTAATTCATTCGATAAGCTTTTAAAAGATATGCGGCAAAGACAGAAATGTCTTTGCCGTTTTTTTGTTGCATATTTTTATAAAAATCCGCAGAAAAATAGCATTTCTTGTATGGACTGTGATATAATTCAACTATATATGGCATTTTGTCGGTTTTTTTCGAAACACCCCGCAGCGGGCTAAGAGGAAACAATCATATGAAAAAATCAAATTTCACTTTACTGAAGATGCTTTTGATGTTCGGCCTGATTCCTTTGGGCTGCGCCCTTGTGGCATTTTTCATCCTGACATATATAAACGTAACCAAACTGATGCACACCAATACCAGAGCGGAATTGGAACTGTGTAACGTGGAATTCAATCATTATGTTGTGGAAGCATTCGGAGACGATATGGATTCCGACAGGTGGAAGAGCGCAAAGAACTACAGCTTTGTGGACAGTTTCCTGGGCGACGGCATTGTTATGACGGTATATAAAATGGATACCGCCGTATTATCCTCCGCAAGGGATGAGAAAGGAAACCGAATTGAAGGACAGAAGGCTCCGAACGAAATCGTTTCGGAAGTTCTGCGCGGCACCAAGCATTATACGACCGACAAGGTACAACTCGGAGAAGAGATGTATTACGCGGATTATCTGCCGATTAAGAACAACTCCGGCGACTACGTGGGCATGACTATGATCGGTAAGAATGTCGAAGTCGTAAGAAACCGTATCTGGATGGTTGCATTACGCGTATTTGCAGCAGGCGTGATTCTTCTTATGATTTTTTCCGTGGTTATTATATTTGTGGCTGGAATCGTCAGAAAACCTTTCTTGGAAATTGCACGTGCATTGGAAATCTGTGCGGACGGACATGTCAGTGAATCCTTCCAGATTCGCAGTATCGTGAAAGAGAACAATAAAATGATTTACTCCCTCGGACAGTTTCAGGAAAGCCTGAACGGAACCGTGGAAGAGGTAAAGAATGCAACCGGTATCATCGGAGAGAATGTACATTCCATCAACAGTCTTTCCGAAGATACGCAGAATTCCGCAAATCATATTTCCTCCGCGGTCGAAGAACTGGCCCAGGGAGCACAGAGTATGGCGGAAAGCGTACAGGATGTAAACATTAAAGTATCCGACATGGGAGACCGTGTTGCGGATATTGAAGGAAACGTAAAACGCCTTTCCGAATCGGCGGATGAGATGCATCATATCAATCGAAACGCATCCGACAGTATGGGACAGGTTCTTACCTCCTTCCATGATACGATCGATGCGGTAAACAGCATTACCGAACAGATTCTTCGTACAAACGATTCCATCGAGAAAGTAAATGAGGCTGTTGAGCTGATTATCAGTATCGCGAGCCAGACCAAGCTGCTTTCCCTGAACGCTTCCATTGAAGCGGCCAGAGCCGGTGAATCCGGAAAAGGTTTCGCGGTTGTTGCAAAGAGTATCGGCGAACTTTCGCTGAAATCCAATGAAGGTGCGACCAGTATTCAGCAAATTGCAAAAGAGGTTTTGATTAACTCCGAGGAAAGCGTAAAGCTGGCCAAGAATATCAGGGATGTCATTGAAGCGAGTCAGATGGATATCGAAAAGACCAGTAAGGAATTCGAATCTCTGAATCTTGCGATTGAAGCAAATCTTCGCGTAATCGAAGAAGTAAAAGAGAATACAAAGAAACTTTCACAGATTAAGGAATCCATCGTTTCCAACGTAAGCGATTTGTCCGCAATCTCCGAGGAGAATGCGGCATCTTCCGAAGAAGTCAGCGCATCCATCGAATCCGTTTCGGAGAATGTAACGGAAATCAACAACCAGATGTCCCAGATGGAAGCATTAAGCGAACATCTTACCGAGACGGTATCCTTCTTCAGTTAAAAATGAATCAAAAGATAAATGCATCATCGAAAGGAGAATTCAAATGGCACAATCCATCGAGTATCGTTATGATACACAGTTATTGATTGAAAGAACCGACAAGGATCTGGATGAAGACGAAATCAATGATTACATCACGGATAATTTCGTGGGAGATTGTCTTCTTGCTGTCGGAGACGAGGAACTGATTAAGATTCATTATCATACCAACGAACCCTGGAAAGTTCTGGAATACTGCTCCACGCTCGGAGAAATCTACGACATCGTTGTGGAAGACATGGATCGTCAGGCAAGAGGTCTGAAGGGTTAAGAAAGAGTCCGATTTAGAGGAAATCATGTCAGAGAAAGAAAGTATCGGTATCCTGGTGGGGGCAGCCCCGCTGGGAGCCGAGAAGCAATACATCGAAACATTGTTAAACCGTGAAGATGCGGTGAGTGTGGCGGCGGACGGCGGCCTTTCTTTTTTTGCGGATATTCGAAAATGCCCGGATGCGTGGTTCGGGGACGGGGATTCACTCGGGGAAGAAGCTTTAAGAAAAGCCGGGGATGTTTTTCCGGATCTTTTGCTTTCGCCCTGCCCGAAGGAAAAGGATGATACGGATCTTCGCCTGGCGATGCTGCATTTTAAAGCACTCGGAATCCGGGAGATTCTGATATTCGGAGGACTTGGTGGGGACCGCCCGGATCATACCATTGCCAATATTCAGCTGCTTCACGAATTTGCAGAAGAAGGAATCCGCGTATTTTTGGTTTCCGAAAAAGAATACCTTTACGTACTGACCAAAGGAGAGAAGGCCCGGTATAAAGAAGAAACGGAGGGCATCCTTTCCGTATTCTCGTTAACGGATGAGTGTACGCTTGCCATTCGTGACTTAAAATATGAGTTTGAAGGTGTAATCAACAACCGCAGGGTTTTTACGGTCAGCAATGAATTCAACAAAAAAGGCGGTACCGTCGAAATTTTCGAAGGCACCGCATTGATTGTCCGGCCGGTTTCTTTTGAAACCGACAGGGAGCATTTTTCAATCGGATTATTTTAACAGATCGATTAAGTAACCGAGCTTCGGCTCGAATTTGACACCGTACCAGTGGGATTCGTCTCCCTGGGTATATTCGATACAGGAAACGGTGTAGTCCGCCGCAATCTTTGCGGAATCGAACGGAGTTTTTCCGTTCATCAAAGCGCCGACAAAAGCGGAGGCATAAACATCTCCGGTGCCGTGGCAGCCGCGTTCGATTTTCTTATGTTCGTAATACTGTAAGTTTCCGTTTTGATAAACCACCACACCGGTGGTTTCTTTTTTGTAGCTGACACCGGTTAATACGACAATCTGCCTGTCGTTTACGGTAAGCTTTTCCACAAGTTCTTTAATATATGCTTCGTCGTAGCTTTCCTTGTATTCCATTCCGGTAAGAAATGCAGCTTCCGTAATGTTCGGAAGAAGGATATCGGCCTTGTCGCAAAGCGTTTTCATCGCTTTTACGTATTCCATGTCAAAAATGGAATACAATGCGCCGTTGTCTGCCATTGCGGGATCCACGATAAAGGGAGCGCCCTCGTTTAAGCGTTCTTTTGAAATGCGAAGTGCCTTGTCAATCTGTGCAAGACTTCCCAGATATCCGGTATAGAAGCAGTCAAAGGAGATTCCCTCTTTTGCCCAATGGTCGGTAATTAAGTCCAGATCCTCCGTTAAATCGCGGAATGTAAATCCTTTAAAACCTGCTGTGTGGGTGGAAAGAATTGCGGAAGGAAGAATAACGGTTTCCATGCCGCATGCCGAGAGAATGGGCAGAGCTACGGTTAAGGAGCACTGACCTACACAGGAAATATCCTGAAGAGTTAATACTTTTTTGTACATAGTTGTTTCCTTTCTTTTCTTTGTATCAAAGCCCGCCTTGCGCGGGAACGGTTGCAAAATCTTGTAATCGAGGATATCATTATTTTGATAATATAAAAACTACCAGATTCGATATTTTTTATATAACCAGATTGGAATTCGAAACGATGCAGAAATATATCAGTCTATACGAATCGTTGAAAAAAGACATAACCGACGGAGTATACCGAAAAGGAAGCCGTCTTCCCGGAAAGCGTACCATGGCGGATTTAAAAGATGTAAGTGTCATTACGGTGGCACATGCCTATGAGCTGCTTACCGAAGAGGGATATATCGAATCGAGGCTTCGGAGCGGTTTCTACGTAATCTATACGGAAGGGGACTATTATACCGGAAAAGTGCCGGAACATGTTTCGGGGAAGGAGAAAGCGCAGGATGCTCGAGCCGGTTCTTACGAAGGAAAGACCGGGAAGGCGATTTCGGCAGAGGAGATTTCCGGCAAAGAGGAACCGAGGTTTTCTCCCGCGCTTTATGCAAAGACGGCAAGAAGGGTTCTTTCCGCTTATCCGGAAGCCGTCATGGAAAGGTCTCCCGGATTCGGAAATGAGTACCTGCGCTCCGTTCTGGCGGATTATCTTAAGCGAAGCCGGCATATTACCGTAGATCCGCAACAGATATTAATCGGGGCCGGTGCGGAGTATTTGTACGGAATGGTCATCCGTTCGCTCGGAAGGGATATCGTATACGGAATCGAAACACCCGGATATATGCGAATCGAGCAAAGCTATATCGACGACGGAGCATCCATCGATCTTATGCCGCTCGGAAAGGACGGAATCGAGAGCAAAGCGCTTTGGAATACCGAAGCCAGAGTGCTGCATATCACGCCCTACCGGAGCTTTCCGACCGGTGTTACCGCATCCGCCGGAAAGAAAGCGGAGTATCTGGAATGGAGCCGTTCCCGAAACGGAATTCTGATTGAGGACGATTTCGAATCCGAATTCACACCGCTTCGCAAAACCGAGGACACCCTGTTTTCTTTGGACCGTGCGGGCACGGTTCTGTATATTAACACGTTTACGAAAACCATCGGTCCTTCCGTAAGAATTGCCTATCTGCTGATTCCCAAGCGCCTCCTTGCAAGATTTACGGATCGCATTGGGGCATATGCCTGTCCTGTTCCGACGCTGGATCAGCTGATTCTGGCGGAACTGATTGAGAACGGGGATTTTGAGCGGCACATAAACCGTGTCAGACGGCAAAACCGCATAAACCGGATGAAAAAAGAAAAGAAATAGAGTATAATAAATCTTTGGAAAGGGGAATAAAATATGAAAGACAAACGATCAAATAACCGAAAACGGTTCAGAAAACCGGATTTGGGAAATCTGATTCTGATTGCTTTGTTTGTTATGCTGGCGGGAGCGTTTACGCTGGGACTTACATTCCAATCCAAAGCATTCGGTGACTATAACGATTATGACTACGATTCCGGCGGGGGAGATTGGGGAGGCTCCGACTGGGGAGATTCCGATTGGGACAGCGGATCGAGCTGGGACGACAATGACTACGGCGGATCCGGTTCAGACGGAGAGTTGTTTTCCTGGCTTTTCAGCCTGTTATGGTTCATTCCTCCGAGATACCGTTGCTGCGGATTGATTGTAATCACTGTCATTATTATTGTGATTACTTCGGTCAGAAAGGCAAAGAAGCGAAAGGGCGTGCAGAATTTCGTGCAATCGTCAAACGGACAACAAAACAGCATTCCGGTTCAGCCTCAGGCGCCCAGAAAACAGGCTCCGCTAAAACAGCTCAACATTCCGAACAGGGATGCGCAGATTGCGGAACTGATCAAGGCAAGGGATGAGAACTTTACGGCACCCGATTTTATCGCATTTACAAAGAATGTTTACATGAATATTCAGGATGCATGGTGCAAGAGAGATTTAGAGCCGGTTCGCATGATGCTGCATCAGAATCTCTACGAAAGAACCGAGAAACAGATTCAGAAAAAGATAGCGGACGGTATCGTTCAGCATCTGGATCGCCTGACCGTAAACGAAGCATATATGACATCCTACAGAAGAGATGCACAGTATGAGTACATTAAGGTCTATCTGAATTCGTCCATGATTGATTATCAGGTAAAAGAGTCTACGGGACAGATTCTTTACGGTGATATGAGTACACGATGGACCATGCGTTACGAGATGACATTCATGAGAAGCATCGCAGCCAAGACTGCAGAAGCAGGTGCACAGGAAATCGGAATCAACTGTCCGAACTGCGGCGGACCGCTTCGCGGAACAAGCTTCGGCAAGTGCCCGTATTGCGACAGTCTGGTTACCACAGGTCTTTACAACTGGGTATTAAGTGATTTCAATGCCATTAAGAATGAATTCCATGACGAAGGCGTTCAGGTAAATGAATAATAAAAGGCTCCCGGCATTTTTGCCGGGAGCTTTTTGTTTCGTAGGAGATTTTCCGCAGGATGCTTTGTTATTCTATCTCGGAGCCGCACAGACGAAGGTGTGATTGCCCATGTGATAGGTGTAAATGGTAAGTCCGGGATGCTGGACTTTCAATTTTAATTTGATTTCGTTTGTAAGATCGTCCGGCCAGACAAAATTATCCAGAATCAGATACGAGACAACGGAATCATATGAGGTATCCACATTATCCAGAAGCAGGGCAATTTCTTTTTTGGCTTCTTCCAAATCGGAAGAGTATCCGCAATCGTCGAAACTGTCCGAATAATAGAAATAGGTTTTGTCGCTGGTGGGAGAGATCGGAAGCAGTTCGTTTCCGTCATCAATCCGGTGGGTGTATTCGATTAAGTCTTTTCCGACATTAAAATACGCATAGCTTTGATACATGGAACCGTTCGAAATGACGGATGTGTCATCAAACGTAACATCTACGGCCCGCCATTCACCTTTGATTTTAATAATGTTCCAAACGTGCATCGCACTTCCGCCCCAGCCGCTTTGTTTTTCCACCTCAAAGCCGGCCATTCTCGACAACATATAGAAGCAGTCGGTATAGCCCTGACAGTTGGCGGCACCGTCCAGAAGAAGTCCGGTTGCGGTACAGTATCTCGGCATATGTTCTCTGCTTCCGGGATTGGAGTAAACGGCATGGGAACAGATGTAATCGTGAATCAGACGTTCCCGGACCAAAAGGTCCTTCTCGGGCAGGACGGTCTTTTCGATGAATTCGGATGCCATTTTATAGACGGTTAAGTCATCACCGGAAAGTGAAGACGGGTCTTTCTTTAAATAGGCATCGGAGATTAACAGACCGGGATAGTAGCCGATGGAAATATCCCAGTAAACCTTATTGTCGGGAAGCTCCGTTCTGGAACTGGAGACATAGGGCGTGGAGAAACGATACAAAAGAATATTGTTATCGATTTCGAAACCGTTGATTGCGTTAAAACTGATGTTGCGTTGTCTGTTCTCCATCATAAAGAGAAAGTATTCGTTGAATTCCTCTGTCGTACCGATGTCCGGAACGCGATCCAGACTGTATGGAAAATCATTTTCCCTGGAGGGCGCTTCCCAAACCGGGTTCGGGATTTCTTCCGCAAAAAAGAAATCCGGATTAACGGAATTCTCCGGCTCTTCCGAAGGCTCCTCGGATGTGATTTCCGAAACCGGTTCCGAAACAAATTCCGATACGGGTTCGGTCAGCCCAAAGTAATCATCTAAAATCCCGGAGAATGTATTACAACCCGAAAAAGAGGTGCAAAGAAGCAACATCGCCAGTAATACGGCGACGGTACGGTGCATATTCCTTTTTTTGAGAATGTTATTTCTTTTCATATTCTTTATGGTATCGGATATTTGACAAAGTGTAAAGAAAAACTGTTTACAAACATACGTTCGTATGTTATTATGATATTGCAGTAACGAAATCTCAAAGAGGGCGCAGGGAACCGAAAGGTCTCTGCGTTTTTTCTGTGCGAAAAATAAGATTTTAACTGATTTTGGCAATTGCTTAATATACATAAATCCGCTATACTAAAATTCGATGTTTTGTTTTTGCAGGAAAGGGGAGTATTATGTTTTTTTCTAAAATCAGATTATGGATATCATCCGTAGCCGCTATTATTTTCGGTATCGCAATTTTGATTTACGGATTGGTTCTCAATATTAATATGAGACAGCCGGCAAAGGATTTGTACCAGATTGACTGGAGTACCTTGCGCGGAAGCCAGCATATTGAAGTGGATCTGGACTTCATTATGGATCCGTACATGCTTTACGAAAAGGACGGAACTGTTACTTCACAGTTCTATGTAATTCCGGATTTGTATCAGGCGGATGACGGAAGATTATACATGGGTGGTTTCATGGGGATAGCGGTTCCGAAGGATAAATTCTCAGAATATGATGCACTTGTGGATCAGAGCTGGGAATGGTGGAACGATGAAACCGGTACGGTGGAATTCGGGTCAAAGACCATTCACATTGACGGCTATGTTCGTAAAATGAGTGCCAATGACAAGAAGTATATGAGAGAGTATCTTCAGGACATGGGTTATTCTTCCACGGAAATCGATCAGCTGATTGTTCCTTATGTACTTATGAACAATGCAAGCTCCAATACCGGTTTTATCTTCGGCGGTTTGCTTCTTCTGGCAATCGGCGGTGCGCTTCTTGCTTTTGCACTGATTCGAACCATAAAGGATAAACAGGCTACTTCAACGACATTTGCAGCAGGCGGAAATTACGGCGGCAATTACGGCGGCATGAACAGCGGTTCCTACGGAGTACAGCAGGACCCTTTTGCGGACAATAACGATACATTCCGCTAAATCAAAAAAACTGATTGACAACTATTTGAAAACAAATTATTATTAGTTCAATCGTGAAAAATCAAATGCTATGAAGGAATTATGCTTCATTCGGATGTTTCAGAGAGCCGGCGGCAGGTGAAAGCCGGTACGGAAGGATGGTTGCAGTCTCACTCCCGAGCAGAGTTCCCGAACTGACAGTAAGGAACTACGGAAGGCCCCGTTATCGCAGTCGCAGATATGTTGGTATCTGATAAAGAGGTTGTGTAAACAACAAGTCGGGTGGTACCGCGGTAAAGAAGATTTATCGTCCCGAGAGCCGAAAGGCTTTCGGGATTTTTTATTTTACAAAGAAAGGACAAAGCATTATGAACCGAATCAGAATCGCTGATGTAACGATCAAGGAATCCTGCAACAGCAGGGAAGCAGCCCTTAGCTTTAAGGAAAAAATGGAGGTTGCAAAGCAGCTGGACCTTTTGATGATTGATGTCATCGAAATGCCGAAGGTTACGGAGCAGACGGAAAACCTATTGGTAAAGTCACTTTGCCCCGTTATTAAAAACAGTGTCCTTTCCGTGGAAGTGGGACTCGATCAGGCAGAGGTGGACCGTGCGGCGGCAGCGCTTGCAAATGCAAAGAAACCGCGAATCTGCATCAGTGTTCCGACTTCTCCCGTTCAGATGGAATATCTCTGCGGAATGAAGCCGAAGAAGATTCTGGAACTGGTTCCGGCCATCGTGTCCTATGCAAAGACCAAATGCGAAGATGTGGAGTTTTACTGCAAGGATGCAACCAGAAGCGAAAAAGAATTCCTTTGCAATATTATCCTCTGTGCGGTAAAGGCCGGAGCGAATATTGTGGATTTGGAAGATACGGCGGGAATTATGCTGCCGGAAGAATTCGATTCACTGATTGACGGCATTCGTGCGGTTTTAAAGGAAGAAGGTCAGAATGCGGATCTTTCCGTAACCTGTTCGGACAACTTAAACATGGCGACTGCAAATGCCGTTACCTGCATTCGGAGCGGCGCGGTGGAAGTAAAGACTTCCTTAATCGGTAAGGCGGCACCCCGGCTGGAAGCCATCGTAAACATGGTTACGGAACGCGGCGATTCCCTTGAGATGGAGATTGCCCAGAAGCGTCCCGAAGTGGAAAAGACATTAAGAAAACTGTTCTGGATGGAAGGAAGCAAGAGCGGCGGAACATTTGCCTTAGAGCATGACGAGTCCAAGAAGGAACTGGATCTGGACCTTGATGAGAATGCGGATATTTCCAAGGTAATTCGTGTCATTAAGAAACTGGGATACGATCTTTCGGATGACGACAATGCGAAAGTTTATAAAGAGTTTAAGAGAGTATCCGAAAAGAAGAAAGTCGGAAGCAAGGAAATGGAAGCGATTATCGCAACCGCATCCTTACAGGTTCCTCCGACATACCAGCTTGTGAATTTTGTCATCAACAGCGGAAATATTATCACGCCGACGGCGCAGGTTACGCTGGAAAAAGACGGAAATCAGTTAAAAGGATTAAGCTCCGGAGACGGCCCCATTGCGGCAGCATTTTTAGCCGTGGAAATGGTTGTGGGAGTACATTACGAACTGGATGACTTCCAGATTCAGTCCGTTACGGAAGGCAGCGAAGCCGTCGGAAATGCACTGGTGAAGCTTCGTTATAACGGAAAACTGTATTCCGGAAACGGAATTTCGACCGATATTATCGGCGCAAGCATCCGCGCATACTTGAATGCCATTAACAAGATTGTATACGACAGCAGGAACGAATAGGAAAGGGAAAAAGAATGAAATTATCATTTAGCACAAACGGATGGGATGATTTTGACTGGACAGACTGTTATACTACCGCAAAGGATTTGCAGTTTGCCGGAATTGAAATTCATGATATCAAAAGGGAAGTATTCTCCGGAAAGAACAGACCGTTCAATAATGAGAATATTCTCGAAACAGCAAGAAAAATCTTCCAGATGCAGCTTGAGATTCCCTGCCTTGACGCAACCTGTGATGTGGCGGATCCGGACCGTATCGAGAAGAATGTGGAGGAAATCCGCGAATATATCCGCATCGCAAAGATTTTGAAATGCCCCGCAATTCGTTTAAGAGCGGGAAAAAGCATTAAGGATACGGAAGTAAAGGACGAGCCGGTTATCGAATGTATTCGTCAGACTTTTAAGGAGGCGGATTTAAACGGCGTATCCCTGCTCCTTGAAACCATCGGTGTTTATTCCGATACGGAGCGTCTTCGCAACGTATTAAACGTATTTGCAAGAGACAATGTGGCGGCGTTGTGGGACATTCATCATACCGTACGTCACGGAAACGAAACGCCCGAGCAGACCATTCAGAACCTCGGCGCATATGTAAAACACGTACATATCAAGGATTCCGACGAGAACGGCTACTGCCTGATGGGCGAAGGAAACCTTCCGATTGCCGATTTGATCCTTGCTTTGCAGAGCGTCAATTACGAAGGCTTTGTTTCCTTTGAGTGGATTCCTTCCTGGCTTCCCGAATTGTCGGACTCCGGAATCGTATTCCCGCACTTTGTCAATTACATGAGCCAGTATGAGCGTGAAACCGTTACGGCGGATCACGGATTGTATTCCAATCGTGCCGGCACCGGTAAGTTTGTATGGAAAAAAGAAGAGATTATCGACAAGACATTCCCGCAGGTATTGGACCGCATGGTGGAAGAATTTCCCGATCAGTACGCGTTCCGTTATACGACGCTGGATTATACCAGAACATATAAAGAATTCCGCGATGACGTGGATGAGTTTGCAAGATCCTTAATCGCGCTTGGCGTAAAGCAGGGTACCCATGTGGCAATCTGGGCCACCAACGTGCCACAGTGGTATATTTCCTTCTGGGCATGCTGCCGGATCGGTGCCGTACTGGTTACCATGAATACGGCGTATAAAATCCACGAGGCGGAGTACCTGCTTCGAAACTCCGATACCCATACGCTCGTTATGATTGACGGATTCCGTGATTCCCATTACAACGAGATTATGGCGGAGCTGTGCCCGGAACTTGCAACCAATACACCGGGCAAGGCATTGCACTGCAAGAGACTGCCCTTCCTGCGTCACATCATTAATGTAAGCTCCCGTCAGCCGGGTTGCTTAACCTGGGAAGATGCGCTTGCATTGGCGGATACCGTTCCCATTGAAGAAGTGTACAGAAGATCATCCCTGGTAGACAAGCATGATGTCTGCAACATGCAGTATACATCCGGAACCACGGGATTCCCGAAGGGCGTTATGCTGACGCATTATAATGTTGTAAATAACGGCAAATGCATCGGTGACCGTATGGACTTATCCACTGCGGACCGTATGATGATTCAGGTGCCGATGTTCCACTGCTTCGGCATGGTACTTGCGATGACGGCTTCCATGACGCACGGCGTTACCATTTCGCCGATTCCGTATTTTTCCACGAAGCCGGCACTTGCCTGCATCAATCGCGAAAAGATTACCTGCTTCCACGGAGTTCCTACCATGTTCATTGCCATGCTTGAGCATGAGGATTTCGAAAAGACCGATTTTTCCTATATGAGAACCGGTATTATGGCCGGATCTCCCTGTCCGATTGCTATCATGAAGGACGTTGTGGAGAAAATGCACATGACCGAGATTACGATTGTATACGGTCAGACAGAGGCATCCCCGGGATGTACGATGTCAAGTACCGAAGATTCTCTGGAAGTTCGTGTAAATACGGTAGGCGGACCGCTTCCCGGCGTGGAATGCAAGGTAGTGGATCCCGAAACCGGAGAAGAAGTTCCGGACGGTGTGAACGGCGAGTTTGTGGCACGCGGTTACAATATTATGAAGGGATACTATAAAATGCCCATGGCGACCGCTCAGGCCATTGATAAGGACGGATGGCTGCATACGGGTGATCTGGCATGCAGAACGCCGGAAGGAAACTTCCGTATTACCGGCCGCTTAAAGGATATGATTATCCGCGGCGGCGAGAACATTTACCCGAAGGAAATCGAGGAATTCATTTATACGCATGAGTCCGTAAAGGATGTACAGGTTATCGGTGTGCCCGACGAACAGCTCGGCGAGGAAATCTGTGCTTGCGTAGTACCCAAGGAAGGGGTTACTCTTACAGAAGAAGAGATTAAAGATTATGTAAGATCCCATATGGCAAAACATAAAGTTCCGAAATATGTCGATATCGTGGACGGTTTCCCGATGAACGCAGCCGGCAAGATTTTGAAGTATAAAATGCGCGAGGCGGCAATCGAGAAGTACAATCTGGCGAAAGCGGACAGTATCGAGACGGCATAGGAACCGGTCAGGGATCGTTATCTTGCAATGAGGTTATTATGGAGATAATTCTTCCCGAAGATGTCAAAAGAATTATAGAAACCTTAAGCAAGGCAGGCTTTGAAGCATACGCGGTGGGCGGATGCGTCAGGGACTGCCTTCTTGGCAAGCAGCCGAACGACTGGGACATCACAACCTCGGCATTGCCGAAAGAGGTTAAATCGCTCTTTCGCCGTACCATTGATACCGGCATTGCGCACGGAACCGTTACGGTAATGATGAATCATACGGGTTATGAGGTGACCACCTACCGGATTGACGGAGAATACGAAGACGGCCGTCACCCGAAGCAGGTATCGTTTACGAGAAGCTTACGCGAGGATTTAAGGCGCAGGGATTTTACCATCAATGCAATGGCCTACAATGAGCAGGACGGGCTTGTGGACCTTTTTGAAGGGCAGCAGGATTTGCAAAACGGAGTCATTCGCTGTGTGGGTGAAGCCGAAGAACGTTTCGGAGAGGATGCGCTTCGCATGCTCCGCGCCGTTCGTTTTGCGGCACAACTGGGATTCTCATTGGATCCCGCGACCGCATCGGCCATAAGGGAGCTTGCACCGACGCTTTCGAAGGTCTCCGCGGAGAGAATCCAGACGGAACTTGTTAAGACACTTGTTTCCGGCCATCCGGAGCGAATCAGGGATGCATATGAATACGGGCTGACGGCGGTGTTTTTACCGGAATTTGACCGTATGATGGATACTAAGCAGAATAATATCAACCATATCTACAGCGTGGGGGAACACACGATTCAGAGCATGTGTAATATCCGTGCGGATAAAGTGCTTCGCCTTACCATGCTCTTTCATGATATCGGAAAGCCGCTTTGCAAAACTACGGATGAGGACGGAATGGATCATTTTCACGGGCATCCGGAACTGTCCGCGAATCTGGCGAAGGAATGCTTAAGAAGGTTAAAATTCGATAACGAAACCATAGAGCGGGTTTACAGGCTCTGTAAGTGCCATGATTACCGGATTGAACCGGAGCGTAAATACCTGCGGCGTGCCATGAGAAAGCTGGGTGCGGATCTCTTTCCGGACTTCTTTGAGGTGCAAAGAGCGGACGTTTTGGCACAGAGTGATTACAAAAGAACGGAAAAACTGGACCAGATTACGCACAATGAGGCGGATTTTCGCGAAATTCAGGGCAAATCGGAGTGTGTTTCGCTGCATGATCTGGCAGTGAACGGAAGTGACTTAATCGGACTCGGAATACGACCCGGAAAACAGATTGGCGAACTCTTAAATTTGATGTTGGATGAGGTGGTGGAAAACCCCGAAAACAATGATAAATACTACCTTTTGCAAGTTATGTTACCCAAAAACCTTGAAAAATGGGAAAAAATTGAAAAAAAATAGCAAAAAACCCTATATTTTGTGGTATTCACCTTGACAAAAGGGGTAAAAACATCTATAAATAGATTATACGGTGAATATGCCGTAAGACAAAAATTCATTCTATTTTATCAAGAGGAGGAGTTCATAATGAACAAGACAGAATTAGTTGCAGCAATCGCTGATCAGGCTGGTTTAACAAAGAAAGATGCTGAGAAGGCAGTTAACGCTTTCACAGAGGTAGTTAAGAAAGAATTAAAGAAGAAAGACGGAAAGGTTCAGTTAGTTGGCTTCGGTACTTTCGATGTTGCTAAGAGAGCAGCTAGAGAAGGCAGAAATCCTCAGACCGGCGCTAAGATGAAGATCAAAGCTTCCAAGGCTCCGAGATTCAAAGCAGGCAAGGCTCTTAAGGATGCTGTAAACAGCAAGTAATTAAAAGTAGAATGACTGATGGGACCACCTCTTTGAGGTGGTCCTTTTTTCTGCATACAAGGAGTATCTATGAGACTGGATAAGTATTTAAAGGTATCGCGCTTAATCAAGCGCAGAACCGTGGCAAACGAAGCCTGTGATGCGGGACGTGTTACGGTAAACGATAAAGTGGCCAAAGC
>CADCOL010000167.1 GCA_902803015.1 uncultured Lachnospiraceae bacterium
AAACCTTTTACTGCAGGATGAAACCGATCCCGTTGTATGGCGCGGACCTGTTATTGCGGGAACCGTAAAGCAGTTCTGGACCGATGTTATTTGGTCCGACAAAGACTATCTGTTTATCGATATGCCGCCCGGAACCGGCGATGTGCCTTTGACTGTATTCCAGAGTATTCCCGTGGACGGAATCGTTATCGTAACGTCTCCTCAGGAACTGGTTTCCATGATTGTTGCGAAGGCTGTTAAGATGGCAAACATGATGAATGTACCGGTACTCGGTATTGTGGAAAACATGTCTTATTTCGAGTGCCCGAACTGCCACGAGAAGCATTATATCTATGGTGACAGCAGGGTAGAGGAAATCGCAAAGCAGTTTGATATTAAGAATGTTGCAAGAATTCCCATGAATTCCAAACTGGCAGCAGCGTGTGACAAGGGCATGATTGAACTCTTTGAAGGCGACTGGCTGGACGATTTTGTAAAAGGTTTGGAGAAATAAGATTAAATCAAAAGGGCTTGCTTTTCGATGTCAGTCTTCCAGACATTCCATGGTTGTCATATCGGAAGCATGCCCTTTTTGCTTATATTTGAGAACTCGCCATTTAACAGGATAAGAGAAAACATACAGTTCTCTTTCACGTTCATCGCCTTCTTTCCAATCGAAAAGCATACTGCTGTCTGCTCCGTCAAGAAGTCTGTCAAAGGCAACCATTAAGTCTTCATGGGAGACCGGGGCATCATTTCTCCGCATGGTATCTGCGGTTTCGCCAATTCCTTTTGCAAAGAATACAGGGTGCATTCTGCCTTCCGGTATATCTTCAGGGTTGAAACCGTGATCGGCCATGATTAAAAACGCAGTATTATCATAGACGCCGTTTTCTTTCATCTTCTCAATCATATCGTGCGCCAGCGTCATGGAAGCTTCCACATTCTGGGAATAGGTACCGTTTTCAATTAAGTTTACATTCGCATCGTACCGGTAGGGAACGTGAGAGCCTTCTACGTGAATCCATTTAAAACACGGCTTGCTTTCGTCCAATTGGAATTCGGCATTGTTCAAGTCGTTTAAGAAGTCAATATTATTGGTGGTATACTCATCGGACCAGTCGAAGCTTTTGGCAATGCGGAAATCTTCCGCTACATAGACTTCGCAGTAGCGTTTTACGTCAAAGGGTGCATAGCGATAGCCTACAAGCTTGGCGAATACTTTTGCGTACACCAGAGGATCCGGAGTATACATGGGAGCTGTTTCAATGTTTTCAAATGTCGAAAAGACATTCTCGTCGGGAGGGACCGGTTCCAAATCGCAGTAAAGACCGATGCGGTATCCGTCCTTTTTCAGTCTGTCTAAAAACGGAGAAGAGGAATATGCCGCATTTTTAAATTCGTCATAATCATCACCCCAGTGAAACCAGTAGCCGCTTAGAATATACGGAACCGCGTAAGAGGTATGAGAGTAGGTGGAGACCATGTTGCTGTAATAGGTAAAATCGCTGAACCACTCCTCATATTCGGGATGTTTCGTCATAACCTCTTCAAAAGTGCTGCCGTCAGTAGCATCTATGAGAAAAATAAAGAAGTTTTTGTCCGTGGAAAAAGTAAATTCATTCTCTTTGCTGACTTTAATTCTTGTTTTATCCGCAAAGCCTTTATTCTTAATTCCGAGGGTAATAACGGTAATTAAGAACATGGCGGACATTCCGACAAGGAGGTATATGACTGCCTTTTGGAGTTTCTCAAAGCCCAATTTCCATACAAGAATGATAACGGCTGTAATCAGGACAGCATAAATGGCAATGGAGAAAAATCGGTGAGAAGCGTAGTCGCTCCAGATGACTTTCCGACCATCCTGCATGGGCAGATATCCGGCAAAGAATGTACCTTCAATGTAGAATCCGAGGTAAAAGACGGTTCCCGCAAGAAATAGAAAGCGGTAAACATTTTCGTGAATAAGATTGGAAAGTAGCAGTATTCCGAAAAGCAGAAGGGAAAGAAGAACGAATCCGAGAAGATTAAATCCGATTATCGTCCTGAATCCGAACCAGAAATCTTCTTTGTTCGTAAACAGGATTTCCAAAGGGGCATAAAGGGTCAGGAAAAAGGAGGATACCAGCGCAAGAATGGCGATTTCGCGGAGGTGAATCCTTTTTTTGCTGCGATTTAATTCTTTTGCGCCTTCTTTCATACATACGTTCCTTTCATCTTTGTTCGTTGACAGTATATCTCAAAGGAAGTGAAATCACAAGAAAAATCCATAACAGAATACAACAATATGTAGTATTTCTCCTTGCACCTGCCCACAATTTAAGGTATACTATAAGCGTGCTATCAGCACGCTTGTTTTTATGCTTTGAGGGAGCTTGTCAGTGAAGAAAACCGTTCTTACAATGGCACAGGAGGACTATGATTTTTCCCACAACGTGGGGAAGCTTGTTTTTGATGTGGACAAAGTGGAGATGGAGTTCGTTACGCCCGAAGTGCGCGAGGGCGCTTTCTCGGTGGAAAGCGAGAATGGACTGCCGGTGGACGGTTTCGTGTATGCGAACAATTCCCGCATGAAGATTAAAGAGAACGCTTTCCACGGTGTGGACTGCGAAATCTGCTATACCTTCGACGCAGCGGGCTTGGAGCCGGGAGATAAGGTAAACGGTCAGTTTATCATCCTTTCCGACAAAGGCGAGTACACGCTCGACTTCGAAGCAAGCATGGAAGCGGACTACATGTACAGCTCCATGGGACAGATCAAGAACCTGTTCCACTTTACGAATCTTGCAAGATCGAACTGGCCGGAGGCGGTCAGCCTTTACTATTCCAATCGTTTCGCGGAAATCTTAACCGGAAACGACAAGCAGTTTAAGAGCGTTTACCGCGGGCTTAGTCACGAGCCCGGAAACGAGCACTGTGTCGACGAATTCTTAATCACGGTGCATAAAAAGACGCGCAATTCCTATGAACTTCCCACGAACCATTATGTATATCGTGCGGTTCCCGAGACGTTGACGAAATCGGCATATCTTACCGTCAACGGCTGGGGCTATGTTTCCGTGCTGGCATCCGTTTGTGGGGATTTCATCACCTTACCGAAGAAAAAATATACCGGTGACGATGTGGTCGACGGACATATCGAAATCGAGTATGTAATCAATCCCGAGGCAATGCATGCGGGACGCAATTTCGGCAAAATCATCCTGGAAACTCCCGAGCAGAACTTTGAGATTGCGGTTATCGTAGAGAACAATCCGATTGATATGGAACGTTCGGCAAACCATATCTACAAGCGGACCGTGGCGCGCTTAATGCGTGAATATATCGCATTCCGCCTGGGCAAGCTTACCTCCGAGGAGTGGGTTCGTACTTCTTCGGAAGAACTTTCGCACTTAACCGTGAAGGGTGAGCGCGAGATTCTTGTGCGCCTCTATGAGATTCAGCTTCTGATTACGGCGCGCAAGGAAGAGGAAGCGCTTGCACATATGGAGAAGCTCGAGGAAGAGTTAAAAGACCCCGAGAAGGCCTTAAATGCGTCAAATTACGGATATTATCTGTACTTAACCAGTATGCTTCATCCCGAGCCGGATTACGTGGATAAAATCTCCCACAAGGTTAAGAAATTATATCATCGCAATTCCTACGATCCCGTGCTTGCATGGATTCAGATATACTTACGCGAAGACCTGGCATTCCGTGATGAGAAGCGTTGGGAGTATTTGGAAGACCAGTATAATTCCGGCATCGATTCGCCGTTATTATTTACCGAGGCTGTGCATCTTCTCGATAAGCAGCCGTCGCTTCTTGCGAAGCTTTCGGATTATGAGCTGATGCTTTTATCCTTTGCGTTAAAGAACGG
>CADCOL010000168.1 GCA_902803015.1 uncultured Lachnospiraceae bacterium
CGGTTCTTGAGTCCTTAAGGGAAGAAGAGCGCACCATTATTCTCTACGAGGCGCCGCACCGTTTAAAGAAAACACTGACGGAGCTTCAAAAGGTACTGGGCAACCGCAAACTGGTTCTTTGCAGGGAACTGACCAAGAAGCACGAGGAAGCAAAGCCGTGTACCATCGATTCCGCGCTTGAATTTTATGAGGAAAATGAACCGAGGGGAGAATATGTTTTAATCCTCGAGGGAAAGGATCCGCAAATCAAGAAAGAAGAGGCCATAGAGGCCTATGAACAAATCTCTCCCGAGGAGCATCTTCAAAGGTACTTAGATGCCGGAATGGACCGTAAAGAGGCGCTTAAGAAGGTCGCAAAGGAACGCGGAATTTCCAAAAGAGATTTATATAACAACTTGTTGACAAAGAAATAAGGGAATACTATACTCATAATCGAAAACAGGGTTAGCAAAGGAGTTACGCATATGTTTGAAAAAATCAAATCCATCATGATGGATCAATTAAATATCGACGAAAACGACATTACCGAAGATACTTCCTTCAAGGATGATTTGGGATTGGATTCCCTGGATCTTTTCGAGCTCGCAATGGCTATCGAAGAAGAGTTCGGCGTGGAGATTCCCCAGGAAGATCTTGAGAACGTGGTTACCGTCGGTGATGCGGTAGAGTTCATTAAGAACGCTGGAATCGAATAAGTTTTCATTACGTAACTGAATATGGTTTGGCGTCTGCAAAAGCAGGCGCCGTTTTTTATTTTTGACGGGAAAAAAATCTTGAGAAAATGCCCCAAAAAACATATAATAAAAAGTGGTTTTGACAATCACAAACAAAGAGGAATTCTTACGATGAACAAGATCGGTTTTGACAACGAAAAATACTTGAAAATGCAGTCGGAGCGCATCAAAGAGCGTATCGGTGCTTTCGGTGGAAAGCTCTATCTGGAGTTCGGCGGAAAGCTGTTTGACGACTATCATGCATCGAGAGTTCTGCCCGGATTCAAACCGGACAGTAAGATTAAGATGCTGACGCAGTTAAAGGACGAGGCGGAAATCGTCATCGTTATTTCCGCAAACGATATCGAAAAGAACAAAGTCCGTTCCGACCTGGGAATCACCTATGATATGGACGTACTTCGCTTAATCGATGCATTCCGCGGATACGGTCTTTATGTCGGAAGCGTATGCTTAACGCATTTTGCAAACCAGTCAAGCGCCATCGCTTATCAGAAAAAACTCGAATCCCTCGGGATGAAAGTTTATCGTCATTATCCTATTGAAGGATATCCCTCCAACATTCCCTTTATCGTCAGCGATGAAGGATACGGAAAGAATGAATATATCGAAACAAGCAGATCTTTGATTGTTATTACGGCACCCGGTCCGGGCAGCGGAAAAATGGCCACCTGTCTTTCTCAGGTATACCACGAGTACAAACGCGGAATTAAGGCAGGCTATGCAAAATACGAGACCTTCCCGATTTGGAATCTTCCCCTGAAGCATCCCGTAAACCTGGCATATGAGGCCGCAACCGCCGACTTAAACGATGTCAATATGATTGACCCGTTCCATCTGGATGCATACGGTGAAACAACCGTTAACTATAACCGTGACGTGGAAGTCTTCCCCGTTCTCAACGCAATGTTCGAGAAAATCATGGGAGAGTCTCCCTACAAGTCTCCCACGGACATGGGTGTTAACATGGCAGGCTACGGCATTGTGGACGACGAAGTCTGCAGGGAAGCCAGCAAGCAGGAAATCATCCGCAGATATTTTAATACCAGATGTCAGGTTCTCAAAGGCCATGCGGACATGGATCAGGTATTCAAGATTGAGCTTCTGATGAAGCAGGCGGAAATCACCGTGGACAACCGTGCGGTAGTCAGTGCCGCAAAGGTAAAGGCGGAAGCAACCGGAGAACCGGCAGCAGCCATGGAGCTTCCGGACGGAAGAATCGTAACCGGCAAGACCTCCACACTTCTCGGTGCATCCTCGGCACTTCTTCTGAATGCATTGAAAGCTTTGGCGGGCATCGATGACGAAGCGGAACTCATTGCTCCCGAAACCATCGAGCCGATTCAGGATCTGAAAGTAAACCATTTGGGAAATAATAACCCGAGACTTCATACGGACGAAGTACTGATTGCACTTTCCATCTGCGCGACCACCGATGAACGCGCAGAACTTGCGATGCAGCAGATTCAGTCACTGAAAGGCTGCGAGGTGCATTCCAGCGTAATTCTTTCCCCCGTGGATGTGAATGTATTCCGGAAACTGGGTGTTAACTTAACCTGTGAACCGGTTTATCAGAATAAGAAACTTTATCACCATTAAATGGCAAAAAACAAAAGGAGGATTCAACAATGAAGTATGAAATTCAAGGAAGTCCTTTCCCTGCAGCAGTATGTTTCCCGGAAGACGGACAGAGCGTTCGCTGCCAGAGAGGCGCAATGGCATGGATGAGCCCGAACATGGAAATGACCACCAAGGGCGGCGGAATCGGAAAGATGTTCGGTAAAATGGTTACCGGCGAGTCCATGTTTGAGAACATTTATACCGCACGCGGCGGACAGGGATTGATTTCCTTTACGACCGGCGTTCCCGGAACCATCATTCCGTTCGAATTAAACGGATCCAACAGTATCATTGCTCAGAAATCTTCATTCTTAGCTTGCGATGATGCCGTAAACATGGAAGTATCCTTCCAGAAAAAACTCGGCGCAGGCTTCTTCGGCGGTGAAGGATTCATCATGCAGAAGTTTACCGGTGTCGGCACCGTTTTACTTGAGGCAGACGGAAGCATCATTGAATACGATCTGGCACCCGGACAGTCCATGATCTGCGGAACCGGCGCTCTTTGCGCAATGGAATCCACCGTACAGATGGATATCGAAACCGTTAAGGGTCTCGGCAACATGCTTGCCGGCGGCGAAGGCTTCTTCAATACGAAGCTGACCGGACCGGGACACATCTGGTTACAGACCATGCCTGTATTTGATTTGGCAGGCGCTATCGCTCCTTACATTCCTTCCAAGGGATGATTGAGAACTCAGAGAAAATGGCAGTGCCGCGGAACTACCCGCGGCACTTTTGCTAAATACGAATAAAACTGGAGAAAATGCCTGCATGAAGAATGAACGCACCGGATGCAATACCGATTTGATTTACGAAAGAGATGCCTACCGCACGAATTTTACTACCGTCGTACTTGCGGTTCAGGAAAGGGAAAACGGTATTGTTGCACTGGAATTACAGGAAAGCTGCTTCTTCCCCGAAGGCGGAGGACAGAGTGCGGATACGGGACGGATTGAATCCTGCCCCGTTGTTGACGTGCAAAAATCGGATGGCCGTGTCTGGCATTTGGTCAATTGCGAAGGAATTACTCCCGCTCCGGTCTGGAAAGCGGGCATGGAAGTCAATTGCGAAGTGGATTTCGCTGTCCGGTTTCTGCGGATGCAGAATCACCTGGCAGAGCATCTTTTCTGCGGCATCGCGAATGCGCGGTTCGGATACGACAACGTGGGATTTCATTTATCCGATGTCGTGACGTTTGATCTGGACGGTCCTCTGACGGCTGAGCAGATTGCATCCATCGAGGAAAAATGCAATGAGGTCGTCTGGGAGAATGTCCCGGTTCTTGTGCATTTTCCCACACAGGAAGAAGCGGCATCGTTTGATTTCAGAAGTAAGCTCGAACTCGAAGAAGGCGTGCGGCTGGTGGAAATCAAAGGATATGATTTATGTGCCTGCTGTGCTCCGGCGCTTCGAAGCACCGGCGAAATAGGATGCATCAAAGTGCTTGACTTTATGCCTCACAGAGGCGGGACGAGAATTACCCTGATTGCCGGCAAGGATGCTTATCGCGATTATTGCATGCTGGATGAAGAGATTCGCGAATTGATGAAACTCTTTTCCGCAGGTCGCGAGCATGTTGCGGATTTTGCGACGGAATATGCGAACAAATCTGTTGCCATGCGGGGTGAAATTTCTGAATTAAAGAAGGAAATCACGGAGCTTTACATACGTGATTTAAAGGCATCCATCCTTGCGAAAACGGATTCGGCCGGACGCAGGCCGAAATACGTAGCGGCGGTTTATCCGAATGCGGATGAGGTGCAGTCAAGGGGAATCATTAACGAATGCGTGAAAGAGTACGACGGAATTATATGTATTTTTCGCGGAAATGAAACGGAAGGATACCGTTACGTCTGCGGAAGGGCATCGGAGAAAGAGGAAGTCTCTTTAAGAACGCTTGCGAAAGAAATGAAGGAAGCGCTCGGGGGAAGCGGCGGCGGAAGCGAAGTGATGATTCAGGGTTCGGCGCCTGCGAAAAAAGAGCGGATTACAGCTTTCTTCGAAAAGAAAGACGAGCAGTATGGAGCAGAATAACAAACGAACCAGAGGAATTGCATGCATCGTGCTTTCCGCATTCTGCTTTGCCACCATGAACCTTTTCATCCGGCTTTCGGGAGAATTGCCGACCTGGCAGAAGGGGTTCTTTCGAAATGCGGTGGCTTTGATTATTGCGTCCGTTATTCTATTCCGGGAACGCAAACAGCCCGGCATGAAGATTACGAAGAAGAACATTTTTCTTCTGATTATCCGTGCCACGGCGGGAACCATCGGTTTCCTTTGCAATTTTTACGCGGTGGACCGGATGAACATCTCCGATGCATCGATGCTAAACAAACTGGCACCGTTTTTCACGATTGTATTTTCCGCGATTTTTATCAAGGAATCCGCCAAGTGGTATCAGTGGCTTGCGGTGTTGGTTGCATTTGCGGGAAGTCTTCTGATTGTGAAACCGACATTCAGCATGGAAACGGTCCCCGCAGTTTGCGGCGTATTGGGAGGCCTGGGTGCCGGAATCGCCTATACCTGCGTTCGAAAACTTGGTAAAATGGGAGTGGGCGGTGCGCTCATCGTATTCTTTTTCTCCGCATTTTCTGTAATTGTTTTAGGGCCGGTCGTGGCTTTTACTTATGTCCCGATGACAACGATGCAGTGGGTGTTCCTGCTTCTTACCGGACTTGCGGCAAGCGGCGGACAGTTCTTTGTGACGGCGGCATATACGTATGCGCCCGCAAGGGATATTTCGGTTTATGATTACACACAGGTGATTTTTGCGGCGCTCTGGGGCATGATTTTCTTAAGCCAGAAGCCGGATCTTTACAGTGTTGCGGGATATCTGATTATCGTCGCCGCGGCGATTACGATGTATAATATTCAAAAAAGAGAAGGTCAGTCAAAAGCTTAAATTCATCAAAGGGGTAGGGGTATGGCATTAAGAAAACCGACGGACCATGTGGCGGGGTTTGACATCCGTCCGGGCAATTATCTTTTAAACGGCGCTTTTCCGGTTCCGGAAGGCGTGAATTTCACCATTCATTCCGTGCATGCACTGGGGTGTGAACTTGTGCTGTTCCGTCCCTGGGAGAAAAGGCCTTTTGTGGTAATTCCTTTCCCGGAAAGCTACCGCATCGGCAACACGTATTCCATGGTGGTCTATGATCTTCCCATCGCCAATTTTGAATACTGTTACCGGATTATCGAAACGGATGCGGACGGTAAAATCATCAAAACGCCGCTTCTTATCGACATTTATACGAAAGCCGTAACCGGACAGAGTACCTGGGGCGACAAGCCGCGGAGCGATTTTTCCTATCGTTCCCGTGTGGTCGAAGAGGACTTCGACTGGGGCAATTTTGTTGAACCCAATCTAAGCTTCAGTGATCTGGTTATATACGAAGCACATGTAAGAGGTTTTACAAAGAATGAAAATTCCGGCGTGAAGGCACCCGGAACGTTTGCGGGACTTATGGAAAAAATTCCCTATCTGCTTTCGCTCGGAGTCAATGCCGTGGAACTGATGCCGGTTTTCGAATTTGATGAACTTGAGGCGGTACGTGACGTGGACGGTAAGCGTGTTCTGAATTACTGGGGTTACAATACCGTCAGCTTCTTCGCACCGAATACCTCCTATGCATCGGTTTCGGAGCATAATCATGAAGGAAATGAATTAAAGCGACTGATTAAGAAACTCAATGAAAACGGTATTGAGGTAATTCTGGACGTGGTATTCAATCATACCGCGGAAGGAAACGAAGACGGACCGACCTTTTCCTTCAAGGGATATGACCAGAGTTTATATTACATGATGACGCCGGACGGCAGATTCTTTAATTTCAGCGGTTGCGGCAATACCTTAAACTGCAACCATCCCATCGTTCGTCAGATGATTCTCGACTGCCTGCGTTACTGGGTTGTGGAATATCGTGTGGACGGGTTCCGTTTCGATCTTGCGACCATTCTCGGACGTGCCGAGGACGGTTCTCCGATGGAGGAGCCGCCTCTTTTGGAAAGCCTTGCATATGACCCGATTCTTTCCAAGGTAAAACTGATTGCCGAGGCATGGGATGCGGGCGGATTATATCAGGTCGGAAGATTTCCCGCATGGAAGCGCTGGGCGGAATGGAACGGCAGATACCGCGACGAAATGCGGCATTTCCTAAAATCCGACGGAGGATACGGGGAACTTGCATATAAGAGAATTACGGGTTCGGAAGATATTTACGATCCGAGTTTCCGAGGCAAGAATGCCTCCGTAAATTTCTTAACCTGTCACGACGGTTTTACCTTAAGGGATTTATACAGTTACAATGTCAAACATAACGAGAACAACGGCTGGAACAATACGGACGGAAGCGACGAGAACAATTCCTGGAACTGCGGTGTCGAGGGAGATACCGACGATCCCGAGGTATTGAAGCTTCGCCGTAAAATGCAGAAGAACGCGTTTGCAGCGCTTCTTTGCAGCCGCGGGGCCGCGATGTTTTTATCCGGCGACGAGTTCGGAAATACGCAGTTCGGAAACAATAATGCGTACTGCCATGACGATGAAATTTCCTGGCTTGACTGGGAAGACTATAACCGAAATAAGGACTTATTCGATTTCGTAAAGAAAATGATTGCGTTTCGCAAAAAACATCCCGTGGTGCGCAAACGCCTGCCGCGTCCGATGAACGGACTTCCCGGAGTGAGTGCGCACAATCAGTATCCCTGGAAAGGAGATTTTGAGGGCGATTCGAGAGAACTCGGAATTCTGTTTGCGGGATATGATGAAAAGAAAAAAGCGGATGATATGGTATTCCTTTGCTTAAACATGCATTGGGAAAAGAGACTCTTTATTCTGCCGGAAATTGACGGATATATCTGGGAACTTGAAATCGTAACATCCGACGGAATCGAATTCAGGCAGGAGGAACCGTCTTTGATGATGGAAGGAAGAAGCGTTGCGATTCTCGTGGCGCATGAGACGGATAAAAAGAAACCCTCGAAATCCGGCACCGGGAAGTCGACAAAGACAACGGCCGGCAGGCAATCAACAGGCAAAAGCAGGAAGAAGTGATATCGGGCAAAAGAAAAAGCGCCTCCGAGAATGACAGGCGCGTTACCGAAACAGTTAACTGGGCTCAGGTTGCCTTGCGGCACCCGTGAAGTTTTACTTAGTGCTGCTTTGTTCCCAACCTGACACGGTTCGTAAATTCCCGTCGCGCAAGACCCAAGCTTAAGCGCCACTTATTCCGGGCAGCCATCCTGCCATTCTCGAAAGCGTTTTTAAAACCGCACCCGTACGGGTGCGGTTTTTATTATATCCGCAGTGGAAATAGAAGTCAACCGTGATATATATGCCTGTCCGCCTTCGGCGGACTGACAGGCAGTTTCGGGGTCGTTTCCCGAGGGATACTAACTCCGGAAATACTCAAGCACAACTTCTTCTTCGCTGAAATGATAACGCTGTCCCTCGATTTCCTGATAGGTTTCGTGTCCTTTTCCGAGCATTGCAATGATGTCGCCGGGTTCGGCATGATCAAGCGCGTAGGTGATGGCTTCTTTGCGGTCGTCGATGCAGATGTATTTGCCGTTATGCTTGTTGATGCCTTCAATGATTCCCTTATTGATGTCTTCCATGGATTCGAATCGGGGGTTGTCCATTGTGATGATGGAAAGATCCGCCATGCGTCCCGCAACTTCACCCATTCCGATTCTTCTTGCTGCGGCACGGTTTCCGCCGCAACCGAAAATACAGATTAAACGTTTCGGTTCGTAAGCACGCAGCATTTCCAAAACGCATTCCGAACTGAAAGCGTTGTGCGCATAATCAATCACCACGCAGGCTTTGGACAGTGCTTCGGGAATAATCTGGGTGCGTCCCTTTACACTGACTTTGGAGAGTGCGGCATCCATCACTTCTCCGGGAACATTCATCTGTGCGCAGATTGCACAGGCGATTGCGGCATTTTCCGCATTGAAATATCCCGGCATTGCCGTTTTGATATGATGCGAGAGTCCTGTTTTGGCGTTTAAATCGAATTCCACGCCAAACATGGTTCCGTCCCACAGATTCTTAAGATTCTTTACCGTAAAGTCCGCATCGTCTTTTAAGGATACGGTTACGGGGTTTTTGCAAACCTTCAGGAAGTCCGCGCTGTTTTCGTCATCCAGAAAGATGATGCCGGTCGGAACGAGATTGAAGAGTTTCATTTTACATGTTTTGTATTCCTCAAAGTCGGCATGTTCCGTCGGAGAAATATGATCCGGAGAAAGATTTAAGAAAGCACCGTAATTGTAATCGATGCCGAGAACACGGTTTAATTTAAGCCCCTGTGAGGAGACTTCCATGACCACATGACTGCAGCCGTTTTCCTTCATGACGGAGAATAAATACTGCAAATCGAAGGACTCCGGGGTGGTGTTTCTTAAGTCGTAATCGATTTTATCATTTCCGATATAGGCGCCGTTGGTTCCGACCATACCGACTTTGTATCCGGCCTCTGTCAGAATGGCTTTCACCATATGTGCCGTCGTGGTCTTGCCTTTGGTTCCGGTCAGCCCGATGACGGTCATGTCCTTTGTCGGGTGATCGTACCATGCTGCGGAGATTAACGCCATCGCGGATCTGGCATCTTCTACGCGAATTACGGCAAAACCGTCCGGTGCGGATACTTCCTTTTCCACGATTGCGGCTACCGCGCCCGATTCAATGGCCTTCGGCAGATAATCATGGCCGTCGCTTTGATAACCGGTGATGCAGAAGAAAAGATTTCCGGGTTCTACTTTTCTCGAATCCATGCAGATGCCGGAAATTTCGGCATCAAAAGAACCCTGTACCAGGGTACAGGGAATGTCTTTTAAGAGGTCTTTCAGAGTCTTCATCTCCAAATTCCTTTCGTATTAACGGGAGAGTTTGCAAAGAACGATGGTCGTTCCGTCTGCCAAAGCTCCTCTAAGGTAAGTCGCGCCGTTTTCCTGTTTTCTTGTAAAGTAAAGGGTATCGCCTTCGAAACAGGATTTCTTGTAATCAATCTGAAAATCGGTAAAATCGGCCTCGTCCCATTCTTTCGAGGTAAACAGTCCCTCGATGGCGCGCACGTATGCAACATTGTTCATATGAAGTCCGTAGTCGATGTCGATGCAGCGCACCTTGTATTCGCCGAAGGGTTCACCGTCCTTAAAATCGCGAATTCGCTCGAATTCTTCGGTATCACCGGCTTCCTCACAGAATACCAGATCCTCGGGATAAACGCTTTCGAGTTTCTGGATTGCTTTGGTATCGGAATCGATGACCACCCACTCGGTTTTGCCGTATGCCAGAAGTTCGTCGCCGTTTGAAAGCGTGTACTGGCGGTCACCTTTTATCCTCGACGGTTTCTGCGGCCAGGTCGCAAAGGTAACGGTTTCGGCCATTCGCACATGGCGGTTAAAATGAATCTTCGTCTTGGACGCAACCCAAAACAGGCGCTTCGGATTGAAGGCGGTAATGCCGAGATCCAAAAGCTCCGCATGTTCCATTGCCATATCCAGAAAAATATCGATACAGTCCGATAAGGATAATTCCGCGTTCCAGTTGCTCCGGCTCGGGAGCACATAATCCTGCTTAATCAGTTTGTTTTGCATTGTTTAAACCTCAAACCTTTCGCAGGGACTTCAGAGCGTCATGTTCAATCATGGGCTCGTAGTGCTCGGTAACGTAGTAGGAGAAGGTATCCAGATTCGAGCAGGGAGAACCGAACTCCGTGATGAAACCGAGCAGTATGTTAAATGCATCGTCGCTTAACTCGCCTTTGCTTACCTTCAAAAGGTAGCAGCGTTTGCCGCTTTCCGTTCTTCCTTTATAAAGGGCATTCGGAACTTCCAGGTCCTCTTTGACGGAGCGGGAAAGCAAGAGCAGATCGTTCAATTCGTCAAAATAGAAGAAATGATCCGCACAGGGAGTTCCCAAACCATCCGGAGACAAATCCGGCAGCGGCGGGTTCTGGGAATCGGAGAGGGAAAGAATTTCGTCCTCGTCGTCATCCGAAGAAAGCTGTCCGCTTAAGGAACGGAACAGTTTGTCCAAACCTGCCAGAAGACCGTTCTGGGAATCCACATCCGAAGCAAAACGGGAATAACGGGAATCGAGTTCGTCAGGGTCTTCAACCTTGGTTACGGTGATGGAGGCATAGTCCTTAAAAGGAATGACCTCGATTGCCAAAGGAATATTATTCGCTTCGAAGCCGCACTGAATAAAAGCAAGCTGCATCATATCCTTGAACAGCTTCTTTACGTTCGGGGTTCCGTAAGAGATATCGTTAATCTTTAAATTGCGCTTTTCCAGTTCTGATTTGGAGAGGATACAACGTATTTGATTGTCATTGATTTTTTCTATTTTCATAAGTATATCCGCCTCCTTTCAATTGTTTTGTTGCTTGAAAAATTAAGGCTTGTTTTATTTCTAATCCTATTATATCATAAATTACAGCATCCGTTTCGGATTTTTTTACCGGAAGGGAGGCGATTCGCAATTTATTTGGGTTAAATGCCCGGGAATTCATCCCGTGGCGTCTTACAAAGCCGAGTGCAAATCCGTACCGGCGTTTCCAAAATTCTAAAACTAAACAGTCCTTTTGACTACAATAACTTCAATTATTCCATTTTTTTATTTCAGTATTTTCAGGTATTGCGAAACGGGTGCTGCAATTACAGAATCGTTCGGAAAAAGAAGAACATCACGGATTCCTTTTGGGAGATTCTTTGACCGAAGGCCTTCTTAATGATGAAAACGAATTCTTCCTCCCGTCACATCGCAAAGTCCCTTGAACAGTTTGGTTTGATAAAACCGGCAGCTGAAAAATGATGATGACGGTGCAGGAAGAATTTGTTATAATATAGGGTGGTTCTGTATAGGCCAAAAAGGAGAAACAGGGAAATGTCCTCAAACAAAAAAGAGAATGTAAAGTCCAAAGACAGAGAGAATATAAAGAAGAGCAGCTCCAAAGCAAAGAGCGCAAAGAAGAAAAAACAGTCCCAGGCGGCAAAGAATACATTATCAAAGGCGATTCCGGTATTTGTAGCGATTATCCTGATTATCGTGGTAATTGCCGCATTTTACGGACAGAAAATTGTGGAAAAGTATTCCTACGGTACGGAACGTTATGACATGAATCAGTATTTCAATGTCGAAAGCGGAAAACTGTCCGTGGTACTGGATTATCAAAGAATCGAAGACAAAGCGGTGTTGATTGATGCGAGACCCTATATTTCGCAGGAATTCGTGGAAAAATATTTTACCGACCATTTCTATGTAAATCTTGATGAAAGCTCCGTTTTGTACACAACGGCGGATCAGACCATCAAGTGCATGATCGGGGATGATTTTCCGTATTATTTAACGAAAGACAAGCAGATTGACTTAGAATATGCGCCGGTCATCAAGAAAGGCGATACGCTTTACTTTGCGCTCGATTATGTGGCGATATTTGTTTATATGAATTACCACATCTACTCCGAGCCGGAGTATATAAAAATCGATCTGGAAGGTCTCGGATGCAACTGTGCGGTCATGACCAAGGATTCCGCGGTCCGCTACCAGGGCGGAATCAAGAGCCCGATCCTCGACGACGTCATCAAGGGTGAGCGAATCGGTGTCATCGAAGAGATGGAAGACTGGGCAAAGGTTGTAACATCCCGCGGTATCACCGGTTATATTCAGATCAAGCAGTTCGAATACGCAGAGGAGATGTTCGCGAACATCATTCAGGAAAGACCGATGATTCCTTTGGAATATACCGATATCAAGCACGACGGTAAAATCAACATGGCCTTTGAACAGGTATTTGCGGATCCTGCTTCCAATTTCGGAAAGGATACGGAAAATGTTAGAAGCGTCAACGTGATTGCCCCGACGCTTTATCGTATCAAGGATAACGACGGAACCGTGGAAGCACTTCCGGCAACGAACTATGTTAAGAAAGCCCATGAAAAGGGCATGGATGTCTGGGTTGTATGGACCGATGTGGACTATGAAGTCGACATGAAGCAGGTTCTCGGAACATCCACAAAGAGAAATGCTTTAATCTCGCGCATGATTTCCGAAGCGAAAGAATGCGGATGTGAGGGTATCAATATTGACTTTGAGCGAATCGGACAGGAAAGCGCAAGGGATTTTGTACAGTTCTTAAGAGAGCTTTCCGTGGAAACGCATAAAGAAGGCATTATCCTTTCGGTTGACAACTACGCACTTGCGTCGGTAACCAAATTCTATGACCGTAAGGAGCAGGGTAATGTCTGCGATTATGTCATTATCATGGGATATGACGAGCACTGGGCATCCTCCCAGGAGGCGGGCAGCGTTGCCAGCATCAATTATGTGGAGCGCGGTATCAAGGAGACTCTGAAAGAGGTTTCCGCGGACAAGGTTATCAACGCGGTTCCTTTCTATACCAGAATCTGGAGAACCACGGATGACGGCAAGGTAAGCTCCGAGACCATCGGTATGGAGCTTCAGAACAACTGGATTGAGCAGACCGGAATCACACTTGCATGGGATAACGAAAGCTGCCAAAAGTACGGCGAGAAAATGATTGGCGGAAAGACCTGCCAGATCTGGGTGGAAGACGCGGAAAGCCTTCAGGTAAAATTAAGCGTCATGGATTCCTATAAACTTGCCGGCGTTGCGGAGTGGAAGCTCGGATTCGAAACCCCGGATATCTGGGAGGTATTTGAACAGTACATGGCCGGAGCGTTTGAAAAGGAAGAAGGCGCAGAAGACGGCGGGGATAAAGATGCCGGAGAAGCTCAGGACGGCGAACAGGAAGCGCAGGAGTAAAGAACCGATCAGGCTTCGAACAAATATGGATACTGTAATTTATACGATATATGAGAATAATCCGAACCCACCCGAGATGGAGAAGCTCGGAGAGATTATAAAAAACGGCGGACTCGTGGCGTTTCCCACGGAGACGGTATACGGTCTCGGAGGGGACGGCTTAAATCCGGAATCCTCCAAAAAGATTTATGCCGCAAAAGGGCGTCCGTCGGACAATCCTCTCATTGTGCATATTGCAAGGATGGAGGATTTGGGAGTTCTTGTAAGAGAGATTCCCGAAACGGCCGTAAAACTCGCAGAGCGTTTCTGGCCGGGACCGCTTACAATGATTCTGAACAAATCCGATGCGGTGCCGAAGGAAACCACGGGAGGACTTGATACGGTGGCAATCCGTTTTCCGTCCCACAAAGTGGCGCAGGAACTGATTCTCTCTTCGGGCGGATTCATTGCGGCACCGAGCGCAAATCTTTCGGGGAAGCCTTCTCCGACACTTGCGAAGTATGTATTGGAAGACTTAAACGGAAGAGTGGACGCGATTATTGACGGCGGAGACATTCCAATCGGACTGGAATCGACGATCGTGGATTTGACGGGGGAAACTCCCGTAATTCTAAGACCGGGCTATATTACGAAGGAGATGCTTTCGGAGGTTTTGGGTGATGTTTTAACAGATCCTACCATTCTGGACGGAAACTGCAAGGAACGTCCCAAGGCGCCGGGCATGCGCTATCGCCACTATGCTCCCAAGGGAGACCTGGTTGTGGTGGAAGGAAAAAGCGACGAGGTAGTAAGCCGGATTAACGAGGAAGTATCGAAGGCCGCGGATGCGGGACTTCGCACCGGAGTCATCGCAACAAAAGAGAATGCGGTATTTTATAATCGGGCCGACAGCGTTAAGATTATCGGAAGCCGTGAAAAGGACGAAGAAATCGCGGCATCGCTTTACCGGATTCTCCGTGAATTCGATGATGAGAACATTCAGGCTATTTTTTCCGAAGGCTTTTCGGAGGAAGGTCTCGGAGTGGCAATCATGAACCGTCTTTTGAAGGCGGCGGGACATAAAACCATTAATCTGTGGGAGGATGCATAATGAAAATATCCATCGCCAGCGATCACGGCGGATTTGACTTAAAAGAAAAAGTAAAGGCCCGTTTGGAAGAGAAGGGCTATGAAGTAAAGGATTTCGGATGTTACGACAAGTCTTCCTGCGATTATGCGGATTTCGGAAGACCGGCAGCAGAAGCTGTGGCATCGGGAGAGTGCGATAAGGGTGTCTTAATCTGCACGACCGGAATCGGCATGAGCATGGTGGGCAATAAGGTAAAAGGTGTCAGAGCGGCACTTTGCGCGGACAGTGTCAGCGCATCCTTAACCCGACTTCACAATGACGCCAATGTTCTGGTTTTGGGAGCGGGCATTGTGGGAGAGAATCTGGCAATGGGCATTGTGGATACATTCTTCGAAACACCGTTTTCCAACGAGGAACGGCATATTCGCAGAATCCATAAAATAGAAGATTAAAAAACGTATCTTAAATAAGAGAAAGCGGAGGGGAGTATTATGGCAAAAGTAGTAGTCATGGATCATCCTTTGATCCAGCATAAAATCGGTTACATCCGAAGAAAGGATACCGGAACCAAGGATTTTCGTGAGACCATCAGCGAAATCGCAATGTTAATCTGCTATGAAGCAACCAGAGATCTGGAACTGAACGAAGTGGAAATCGAAACACCGATCTGCAAGACTACGGTAAAGGAATTAAAGGGAAAGAAACTTGCGATTATCCCGATTTTAAGAGCGGGCCTTGGCATGGTGGACGGTATGGTCACCTTAATTCCGACGGCAAAAGTCGGACACATCGGACTGTATCGCGATCCCGAAACCCATGAACCGGTAGAGTACTACTGCAAACTTCCGGCAGACTGCTCCGAGAGAGAAGTTTTCGTTGTGGATCCGATGCTTGCAACCGGCGGTTCCTCTGTTGCTGCCATCCAGATGTTAAAAGACAAGGGATGCAAAAAGATTCATTTTATGTGTATCATTGCAGCACCCGAAGGCGTAAAGAAGATGACCGAGGCACATCCCGACGTGGATCTTTACATCGGTGCTTTGGATGAGCATTTGAATGAGAATGCATATATCGTACCGGGTCTCGGAGATGCGGGCGACCGTATTTTCGGAACCAAATAGGCATTTGGTCTGAGACGGAAACACAGGGTTTAAGAAAAGAAACGAGGTTATATGAAAAGAGAAGGTTACATTTCCTGGGATGAGTATTTTATGGGAATTGCGATTCTTTCCGGAGAAAGAAGCAAGGACCCCAACACGCAGGTGGGAGCATGCATCGTGGGTGCGGACAACCGCATTCTCTCCGTCGGATACAACGGATTTCCGAACGGCTGCTCCGATGAGCTTTTCCCGTGGGCCAGAGAAGGTTCGGAGCTGGATACCAAGTATCCCTTTGTGGCACACAGCGAACTGAATGCCATTTTGAATTATCGCGGCGGAAGCCTGGAAGGATCCAAGCTTTACGTTTCGCTTTTCCCCTGCAACGAATGTGCGAAAGCCATCATTCAGGCAGGTATCCGTACGGTCATTTATGACAGTGACAAGTACGACGGAACTCCCGGCAACATCGCAAGCAAGAGAATGTTTGATGCGGCCGGTGTAAAATATGTTGCATACAAGCACAGTGGAAGAGAGATTAAAATAAGCGTTTAAGGATGATGAAGAAGTTCTTAAGACCGGTTGCCCTTGCCCTTGTGATTGTTCTTTTTGTGAGCATGGTGCCTTTCGTTCCGGCAAAAGCGGACACTCCCGGAAGCACGCTTGAAAAAATCAAGCAGGCGGAGGAGCAGAAGAAGCAGACCGAGAAAGAAAAGCAGGAAAACCAGCAAAAAAAGGAAGAAAAAGAAGGTCACTTGCAGGACTTAAATGTCAAGCAGGGGGAACTGAGAGGAAAACTGAATGCCCTGAATGAGGAAATGACCGCGACCGCAGAGCGTCTGCAGGCGGTCGAGGAACTTCTTGCGGCCAAAGAGGAAGAAATCGAGATTACTTTAGGGGAAATCGAAGAAGCAAGGGGCGTGGAAGAAGCGCAGTACGAAGCGATGAAGAAGCGTTTCCAGGCATCCTACGAATCCCCGAAGGATACGTATTTTATGATTCTTCTCGGAAGCACATCCTTTGGAGCGTTCTTAAACAATACGGATTATCTTCGCATGCTTGCGGATTACGATAACAAAATGCTTGACCGTTACCGCGAGGCCAAGGAGGCCGTCATTGCCAAGGAGGCGGTGATGGAGGAAGAAAAGGCGGAGCTTGAGGAAATTAAGGCCGAGGTGGAAAAGGAAGAGGAACGTCTGACCGGTCTGATCGATACCACGAACCAGTATGTGGCACAGTATCAGGCGCAGATTAATACCGCAAACCAGGAAATCACGGCTTATCAGAAAGAGATTGAAGCCAAAGAAGAACAGATTAAGCAGCAGGAAGCGGATCTTGCGGCATTAAGGGCACAGTACGAAAAGGAACTTGCCCTGTCGAGAGCGGCACAGGCAGCAGCCTGGAGGAACATTTCCGAAGTGTCGTTTGAACCGGGTGACCGCGATCTGCTGGCGGCAATCATTTACTGCGAGGCGGGAAACCAGCCATATGAAGGACAGCTGGCGGTGGGCGCCGTGGTAATCAACCGTGTGCTTTCAAGCCGCTATCCGAATACCGTTTCAGGAGTTATCTATCAGCCGTACCAGTTCTCGCCGGCAGGCAGCGGAAGACTGGCGTTGGCATTGTCCCAGGGACAGGCAACGGCAGCCTGCTATCAGGCAGCGGATCAGGCAATGGCCGGTGCAAGCAATGTGGGAAGCTGCCTGTACTTCAGAACGCCGATGGAGGGAATTACGGGAATCCAGATTGGCGGGCATGTATTCTATTAAATAAAAAAACAGAAAAGGGTTAAACCATGGACGGTCATTTCAATAACAATAATGAGTATATTTACGAAAACGATGCGGCACGTTCGAACAATGCTTCGGCGGGTGCTGCAAACAATGCGGCCGGAAACAGCGCAACAGGCAACAATGCAACGGGTAATGGCGCGGCAGGCAGCGATTCCGGTTTGAAAGAAGAATGGAAGGGTGTCGGAAAGGGACTCGGAAAAACTTTCTCGGGACTCGGAAAGACTTTAATCAGGACCGGTAAGCTTGGGCTTGAAAAAGCGGATGACTGGGCGGAAGGAAGAGAAGGCGTGGACCATTCCGCGGAAACCGCAGCCATGAAGGAAGGCTGGACCAATTTCGGAAACGATTTCGTGGATTCCGCGAAGGGCGTCGGAAAAACCACGGTCAAGAGTGTAAAAACCGGCGTGGATTCCGTTTCGAACGAGGGAAACGGGGAAGCGAAGCAGTAAAAAAGCGGAGCATTACTGCTCCGCTTTTTCCTGTTCCAGACTCTCTACAAGTTTTCTGTATTTATTGAATTTGCCTGCATAAATGTCGCTGACCAGCTTGTCCGCCCGCTTCAGCGCTTCATACAGCGTCTTATCGTTAATCAGGCCTCTTTCGTGCGCATCCGCAAGTTCATCCAGATCGAGGATTCGCGAGGACCCGTCCGGGTAAACCAGAACGTCGACCAGAAGGTCCGTTGTGGTGCAGGTGTTTTCTTCCACATTAATGTCGTAGTCCACAATATCGCAATACCAGTAAAGGAGGGTTTCGTCAGGCTTATAGAATTTGCTGACCTTGATGCCTTCTTTCAGGCAGTAGACGGAGAAACCGTGGGAGAAGTCTTTTCTTGGCCGCAGTGTATTCCACCTGGTCACGATGAATTCTTCGTTGCACAGAAGGACTATATCGTTCTTTAACCAGATACATTCACTGGGAATCAGTCGTTTGCGGTAAATCTTGAGATCTTCCATACGGTACCTCATCCGCATGCCGAAAGCGCGCCGGCAGCGGTCCTTTTGTTGTGGGATTTACGTGTACATGTAACGACAAAAAAGCTTGCATCCATGATAACACTTTGTGAAAAAAATGGCAACGAGTCCTTCACTGTAAAAATTACATAAAAACCGCGATTTTTACATAGACATAAAAAATGAATTCCTATATAATGATAAGTTGAGTGGGAGTTTGGGAGAATGTCCAAGGTATTTCGTAAAATAGCATTTTTGACGCAGTTTGGACTAACGATTCTGACCCCAACCTGCCTTTTGTTTTTCCTGGGACTTTACCTGGATAAGAGGCTTGGGACATCCTGCTTATGCATTGTTCTCTTTTTTGTGGGAGCAGCGGGCGGGATTACCGCCGTTTGGAAGCTGGTCCAAAAGGAACTGAAAGGGGAACAAAAAGACGTCAGAAATCGCGACGCGGCATCAAAGGATTTGGACGTTCCGCCGTCCTGCGAACCGAAGACGGTAAAGAAATCACCAAAAAGCTCAGACAGGAATGAAGGATAAACTGCACCCAACCTTAATTGAACTCTGGATCGGAATCTTTTTCTGGAGTGTTTTGATTTCGGGAATCGGCGTGTGGTTTTGCGAAGATAAAATCGCGTGGTTTGCGGGAATCGCATTCGGGGCGGTATGCGGATGCGCACTTGCATTTTACATGACAAGGAGCGTATCGAAACTGATTGACGATCTCGATGCGGGCCGGGGCGATAAAGTAATCCGAAGCTCCGCCATGATTCGCCTGTTTATTGCGGCAGCAGCCATTGCGATTGCGTGTTTTGTTCCGTTCCTTAACCCGATCGGAACTTTCCTCGGAATCCTGTCGATGAAGTTTGCGGCCTATTCAAACGGTCCGATTCATGCACTGACAAAGAGGATGCATCCGTACTTCAAGGATAAGGAGTATCCGCCGGAGGAAACCGAAGAGGAGCAGGTTTCGGAAACCGCAGATGCTGAGGCGACCGAAGAAAAAGAGGCCGAAACATCCGGGACGGACCCGGAAGAGAAGCAGTAACATAAGAATTTTATCATAATATTTAGGAACAGGGGGTGACAAATATGCTGCAGGCAGTCCTGCTTGCCGGCGATCCGGCTGAAAAAGTGGATTTTATGATCCATGAAGTGTTCTCATATCAGCTATTCGGACAGACGGTTCGCATTACAACTTCGCATGTATGTCTCCTTATTGTCGTACTGACATTAATCGCATTCTTTATTATCGGCGGACAGATATTCCGCCACGCTTCCGAAATCCCTTCCGGATTTCAGAATATCCTGGAAATCATCGTGGAATTCCTTGACGGTATGGTGGACAAGACCATGGGAAAGAAAGGAAAAGGATTCCGCAACTACATCGGAACCATCTTCATTTTTATCCTGTTTTCCAACATATCGGGCTTATTCGGATTGAGACCGCCCACCGCGGATTACGGTGTAACCTTACCGCTCGGCATTGTTACTTTCCTGTTAATTCATATTAACGAATTCCGTTACAATTCCGTAAAGGATATCTGGAAAGACAAATGTTCCCCGTTGCCGGCATGGTTCCCGTTGTGGATGCCGATTAACTTAATCGGTGATTTCGCGGTTCCGGTATCATTGTCCCTGCGTTTGTTTGCAAACGTGCTTTCCGGAACGGTTATGATGGCGCTGGTTTACGGCCTCTTAAGTAAGGTCGCATATGCATGGCCCGCAGTGCTTCATGTATACTTCGATTTATTCTCGGGTGCCATCCAGACATACGTATTCTGTATGCTGACCATGACTTACATCAAGAACGCTATGGGACCGGATGAGGTTCCGAGCGCAAAGCCGAAGACGGAGAAGGCTGAGGACGAGGCGTCCGAGCCGGAGAAAGCGGCAGCTTAAATTTGAAACAAAATAGTAACCTATAGAGAAAGAATTTTTCAGGAGGAAAAACAAATGGGTGAATTTAATCAGGCATTTATCTACGGATGTTCCGCAATCGGTGCCGGACTTGCGGTTATCGCCGGTATCGGACCCGGTGTCGGCCAGGGTATCGCGGCAGGCTACGGTGCAAACGCAGTAGGACGTAATCCCGGAGCAAAGGGTGACATCACTTCCACCATGCTTCTCGGACAGGCCGTTGCAGAGACCACCGGTCTTTACGGACTTTTGATTGCAATGCTTCTGTTATTTGTTAAGCCTTTTAAGATTTAATGTAGGGGAGAATCAGGCGTGAATGCATTATTTGGCATGAACTCCATACTCCTGGAAGCCGAAGAATGGACAAGACTGTTCGATTTGGACTTCCAGCTTCTGCACGACTCGATCTTGACACTGATCGCGGTTTTCGTGTTGTTTTTGGTTGCGTCGATTTTCTTCTTCAAACCCGCAAGAGATTTTTTGGAGAAGAGAAAGAAAGGCATTGCGGACAACATTGAAGCGGCAAAGGCACAGAAAGAAGAAGCCGAGCGTCTGAAGGAAGAGTATGAAAGCAAATTAAAGAATGTGGATTCCGAAGTGGAGGGAATTCTCGCCGAAGCAAGAAAGAAGGCCCGTGCAAACGAGGAGCGTATTGTTCAGGATGCCATGGCGGAAGCCGGACGTATCGTGGAAGGTGCAAATCGTGAAGCGGAACTTCAGAAGCAGAAGGTTGCCAACGAAGTGAAAGAAGAAATTGTCTCCGTGGCAGGTGCCATGGCAGGCAAGCTTGTTGCGGCATCCATCGATGAGGAAACCCAGAACAGACTTCTGGACGAAACATTAAAGGAAATGGGTGAGGATACATGGCTAAGCTAGTTTCCAAAACATACGGCGAAGCTTTGTATGAGCTTGCCGAGGAAGGAAAGAAGAAAGCGGCGATGCTTGAAGAAGTAACGGCGCTTCAGGAGATTCTTCGCTCAAATCCGGACCTTAAGAACGTTATGGAGAATCCGAGGATTTCCAAGGAGGAGAAAATCTCCGTCCTTCAGGGAATTTTTTCGGGACGGATCAGCGACGATCTGACTTCTTTTCTTTGCATCCTTGTGGAAAAAGGACGTTACGGTGAAGTGGACGGAATCCTTGAATACTTCACGGAACGTGTCCGCGAGGAAGAGGGAATCGGCACGGCTTACGTCACCACGGCATTTCCGCTTTCCGAAAGCAAGAAAAAAGAGATTCAGGATAAAATCCTTGCGGGAACAAAGTATAAAAAACTCGACATGGTATATACCGTGGATGAGTCCATTATCGGAGGCATGGTAATTCGTATCCGTGACCGCGTGGTGGATTCAAGCTTAAAGACCCGCCTGGAAAAAATGGAAAGAGAATTACACTCCGTTTTGATTTCGGAGTAAATCGTTAGAAAAAAGAAAGGTAACAGGATCCATGAACTTAAAACCGGAAGAGATCAGTTCGGTCATTAAAGAGCAGATTGCAAGGTACAAGGACCGCATGGAAGTATCCGATGTGGGTACCGTTATTCAGGTTGCGGACGGAATCGCACGTATTCACGGCCTGGAGAAAGCCATGCAGGGTGAGCTTTTGGAGTTCCCCGGCGAAGTATACGGCATGGTCATGAACCTTGAGGAAGATAATGTCGGTGCCGTTCTTTTGGGAAATCAGAAGAATATTTCCGAAGGCGATACCGTAAAGACCACGGGACGTGTTGTTGAGGTTCCGGTTGGCGACGAGATGCTCGGACGTGTTGTCAATGCGCTCGGTCAGCCCATCGACGGCAAGGGACCCATTGCGACTAACAAGTTCCGTCAGATTGAAAGGGTGGCAGCAGGCGTTATTACCCGTAAGAGCGTGGATACCCCGCTTCAGACCGGTATTAAGGCAATCGACTCCATGGTTCCGATCGGACGCGGACAAAGAGAGCTTATCATCGGCGACCGTCAGACCGGTAAGACCGCAATTGCGATTGATACCATCATCAATCAGAAGGGTCAGAACGTAAAATGTATCTATGTAGCCATTGGCCAGAAAGCTTCGACGGTTGCATCGATTGTAAAGACTCTGGAAGAATTCGGTGCCATGAGTTATACCACGGTGGTAGCTTCCACCGCGTCGGAACTCGCACCGCTTCAGTATATTGCACCGTATGCAGGATGTGCAATCGGTGAGGAATGGATGGAGAACGGAGAGGACGTACTTGTAATCTACGATGATTTGTCCAAGCATGCAACCGCATACAGAACACTCTCCTTACTGCTTCGTCGTCCGCCCGGACGTGAGGCATACCCCGGCGATGTATTTTACCTTCACTCAAGACTGCTTGAGCGTGCGGTAAGAATGAGCGAGGAGTACGGTGGAGGTTCCTTAACCGCGCTTCCGATTATCGAGACTCAGGCCGGTGACGTTTCCGCATATATTCCGACGAACGTAATCTCCATTACCGACGGACAGATTTACCTTGAAACCGAAATGTTTAACGCAGGTTTCCGCCCCGCGGTTAACGCAGGTCTTTCCGTATCCCGTGTAGGTGGAGCGGCACAGATTAAGGCAATGAAGAAGATTGCGGCTCCGATTCGTGTCGAGCTGGCACAGTACAGAGAACTTGCTGCTTTCGCACAGTTCGGTTCGGAACTTGACGATGCAACGAAGGAAAAACTGGCACAGGGCGAGCGCATTAAGGAAATTTTAAAGCAGCCGCAGTACAAGCCGATGCCGGTTGAGTACCAGGTTATCATTATTTTTGCAGCAACAAAGAAGTATTTACTGGATATTCCGGTAAACGGAATTCTTGATTTCGAGAGAGGTCTGTTTGATTATCTTGATACCAAGTATCCAGAAATCCCCGCAGCCATCCGTGAGGAGAAGCAGATTTCCGATGAGACGGAAAGCAAGCTTATTAAGGCAATCGAGGAATACAAAGAAGATATCAGTGACGCAATCTAGGGGATAAGCTATGGCTTCCATGAGAGACATTAAGCGCCGCCGTGCCAGTGTGGAATCCACACAGCAGATTACCAAAGCCATGAAACTGGTTTCCACGGTAAAACTGCAGAGGGCAAAGGATCGGGCGCTGCGCTCAAAAACATATTTTCACAGCATGTACCTGACAGTAAAAAGCCTGCTTGCGAAGTCCGAAAATGTGGATGTGATTTATACCAAGAAGCAGGAATGTGAGAAGAAGGCGGTTATCGTCATTACTTCAAACCGTGGTCTTGCCGGCGGATACAACTCCAATGTGGTAAAACTGATTACCCAGTCCGATTTTAAGAAAGAGGATTTGGAGATTTACGCAATCGGTAAGAAGGGCCGCGAACTGTTAGAGCGAAGAGGATATCATATTGCGGAAGACTTGTCCGATTTAATGGATGAGTATGAATACGCGGACACCATGAAGCTTTGCGACCGTCTGATGAGGCGTCTCGAGAAGGGTGAAATCGGAGAGATTTATCTGGCATATACCAATTTTAAAAATACGGTAAGCCACATTCCGACGATGCTCAAGCTTCTGCCGATTCTTCCGGAGGATGGACTGATCGGAGATGAGGAGGCGGATTCCGATGAGGAAGCGCTGATTATGAATTTCGAACCCGCGGATGTGGATGCGCTCGGTATGATTATTCCGAAATACGTGGCATCGCTTCTTTACGGAGCACTCATTGAGGCAACCGCGAGTGAGAACGGCGCCAGAATGCAGGCCATGGATAACGCAACCAACAACGCCGAGGAAATGATTTCCTCGCTGACATTAAAGTATAACCGCGCAAGACAGGGCTCCATTACCCAGGAGCTGACCGAGATTATCGCAGGCGCGGAGGCAATCAGTTAAAGAGAGGACAAAAGAATGGCAAACACAGGAAAAATCACACAGATTATCGGTGCGGTTTTGGACGTTAAGTTTGAAGAAGGACATTTGCCCGAGGTCAACGAAGCGATTCGCATTCCCTTAAAAGACGGAAAGAATCTGACGATTGAAGTAGCACAGCATTTGGGCGACGATATCGTAAGATGTATCGCAATGGGTCCTACGGACGGTTTGGTTCGCGGAATGGAAGCCATTGCAACAGGCGGTCCCATTTCCGTTCCGGTCGGCGAGAATACGCTCGGAAGAATTTTTAACGTACTCGGCGATCCCATCGACAACAAGCCGGCGCCGGAAGGCGTTTCCTATGAGCCGATTCACAGACCGGCCCCCGAGTTTAAAGAACAGGCAACGGAGACAGAGCTTCTTGAAACAGGTATCAAGGTTGTCGATCTTCTCTGCCCGTATCAGAAGGGTGGTAAAATCGGACTCTTCGGAGGTGCGGGTGTAGGCAAGACCGTCCTCATTCAGGAGCTGATTCGTAACATTGCAACCGAGCACGGCGGATATTCCGTATTTACCGGTGTAGGGGAACGTACCCGTGAAGGTAACGACCTTTACCATGAAATGCAGGAATCCGGCGTTATCGATAAAACAACCATGGTCTTCGGACAGATGAACGAGCCGCCCGGAGCAAGA
>CADCOL010000169.1 GCA_902803015.1 uncultured Lachnospiraceae bacterium
CCAAAAGAACCCTCTGTCTCTGAGTCCTTTCTTTTAAATTCTTATTCAGAAAATCTTTGAAACTCTTAGGCATAATCTTTATCCTCCAATCTCAATGCTCCCGCAATTACTTTGTCGGTCCGCCCATCTTCGGTCCTTCCCGGACCTTCTGAACGTCTTTCTCAGGAGCAGGAGCCTTCATGTTCTTCTGCTTCGCCTGGAATTCTTTGACAATCTTACTGCGAATATCAACAACATCTTTCTTCGATAAATTGCCGTTCTTTGCGCCTTCCAGAACCATATTGCGGAATGTATCCTTAAATGCGGACTTATTCAGAACATCTTTCTTGAAGGTGTTAAACTGCTTGGACTGACCATTGAACTGCACACCGCCTTCATCCACTTTCAGGGTGCTGTTTTCAAAGCTTCTTAAGGTCTTGGATACTTTCGTCAGATCCTCGATCTTAACGTTTTTCATAGCTTCCGGAGTGGTTCCGTTTTTAAGAATCTTCTCCTTGCTTGCTGCTGCAATATCCTTAATGGTAATCAGATACAGAGAGTGCTCTGCGGATTCCACGATTTTTGCTTCCAGCAGTTCTTTCTCTTTCGGATTCTGCACATTGTTTAACTTCTGTCCGATTTCTTTTCTCTGAGCCTCATCCTTCGTGATGCAGTCATCAATCATTTTGCTTAAATGCTTGTTCTCGCGAAGAATCGCATACTTCATATTCTGTTCGAAATCCGCCTTTTCGGCTTTGACAAAATCGTTGTATTCCGCTTCGTTTGCAAATGCATTTTTATCAAGTCTGAATCCCTTGTGATCAAGCCATCTTCTGTCAATCTGACTCGGACCATTGTTATTCAGGGAATAGCTTGCTCGGAAATTGTTAAACAAAGCCTTTCTCGCATTTACCATGGCATGATAACGCTTCTCTCCGTTCTCTCCGAGGACCGATGCATCCCCCGGTTTTCCGCCTTTTTCCGCAATCAGCTTGTCTTTTTTGTCTATGTAATGACACATGCGGTTGTAGATATCTATCTGTTTTTCCAGATAGGCCTTATATTCCTTCGGATCGACTTTCGTTTCTTTCGCCACCTCAAATTCATATAAAGGTTTGCCCTTCTTGTCTACACCGACCTGTTTCTTTGTCATACGGGTCTGATTGGCTTCCAGAAGTTCTTTGGCGAAAGCATCATGCTGCTTGATGACTTTACCGATGTCTTTCTTAATGTCCTCATACAAAGTGGAACCGGATAATCCGAATGCCTTGGAATTCTCAAGTTCGGTAAATCCTTCGGACAGGGACGGATCTTTCGCGTCAGCGGTATCCAGCTTACCCTTTACAAAGCAATCCAGACGGTGCTGCTTTACGTCCGCATTAATCTTCGAATGAATGTCCGCAAACATAACGCTGTGGTCGCCGCCTTCAAGCAGGTTAACGAATTCCTCGGGTGTCTTCGGATTCATAACCGTAATCAGTCTGTCGGCATATTCCTCCATATAATCCGCCAGTTTTTTGTTCGTAATCGCATAATCCGCTGTCTTCGGATCAAACAGTTCCGGATGTGCGCCCATGCTCAAGCCGTTCTTAAAGCGCTCCCCAAGATACGCTCCTGCAGCGTTCGCCCATGCTCTTTTCGGTAGTTCCGGGTTTTTAAACAGTTCCAGCGCGGATTTCATGCTATTCTTCGTGTTACTGATTTTAACCTCAACGGAAGGTCTTTCCATTCCGCTGTACGGTTTTCCGGCATTTTTCTCTTCCAAAACGGTGTTGTAGGTCTTCGGAAGTATGTACTTTCTTGTCTTTTTCAGAACGCCGAATAATTTGTAGTCATCTACCACCTTATCGTTCTCGTGCGCATCACAGAACTCTTCGATCAGCGAGATACAGGAAAGTGCATCCGCCGGATTCTCAATCTTTTTATTAATCAAAACCTCCTTGAGAGGCTTAAGGTTTTCTTCCTCCCAGCGATTTAATTCATCCAGTTTTGTCTGCAGTTCTTTTTTTCCGTCTTTAATCTGCATTTTCAGCTGAATTCGCTGTTTTCCGATCATTCCTTCCACATTTCCCATGGCATCCATCACCGACAAATCCCTGCCGGACCAGCCGTTCCGGATAGCTGCGCGCTGCCATCTTAATCCGTTTACGCCGGCATAACAGTCACGGGCTTCCCCCGGCGCATGACCGGTAATCATGCTCAGATGATTTCCCATGAACCGGTTACTGTCTCTTTGAATATCCTCCGGAATCGACTCAAGTTCCTCAAATGCGCGTATGGTTTTTGCATAGGCTTCATCAAGTTTTGCAAGATGTCTCTGTTCTTTTGCCTTATCCCAACCGTTCTTTTTTACATTCTGTTTGTCATACTCCACCTGTATAATATCCGCGCCGGCCTCATAGAAATCCATGAGAGCATTTCTGACTCCGACCGTTAAAGTCCAGTCATTAACGCCGTTAGAATCAACACCCTCTTTTTCTTTACTGGATATGTGTTCCGGATCGATGAAAATATCCGGCGCACCTCCGGATAAAGAGGATACAAATCTGTTAAGGTACGGATTCTCGCATACTGCCTGAAGATAATTTCCGTTTTCCGGGTCGTTGAGTTTGTTAATTGCATTCACGTAGCGGGTAAAATTCTTCTCCGCTCCTGTCGCCTGCATTGCAATCTCATTGGAATAATACTGTTCAAGCTTAATTCCGTTATTAATTACTTCCGCTTCATTCGGAATTTCTTTATCTGTAGACGGTCTGATATTCATTTTGGTTCCTTCAACCAATCCCGGAGATCTCAGTTCACCGTTCAGATTCAGCACACCATCGATTTCAAGCTCCTGCCTCTTATCTCTGGCTTTTTCGTCCATGTATCTTTCAATATTATTGAATTCATTCGCATAATGCTTACTTAATCCGGCAGCAAGAGGCATTGTCGGCATCAGGTTGCTACGAACGGCGAACAGCGGATTATAAGCCTCATAATCCTCCTCCTTGAAAACTCCCTCCTCTACTTCGGGATCAATTTTCTGCGGTTCATACTTTACTTTGTCATCGATTGCTTTATCAAGGACATTGGAAGCGGCTTTAAAAAGAGCACCGTCAATTTCCGGGTTGTTTTTATATTCCGCAAAAAGAATCCTGCATTTTTCACTGAGAATGCTCTTTTCGTATTCTGATTTGACTTTGGTATTGGACAGTTCTTCCTTTAAGCGCTTAAACTTTTCCAGAGCTGCTGACAGTTCCTGCTTACGGTTCTTTGCCCGTTTTGCATACTCCGGCTCATTTGCAAGGTTGTCTTCCTCCTTCTTTAAAGCTGCTTCGCCATCTTTAAGGCGCTGCTTTGCAGTTTCCCACGCTTCCTTTGCTTTCGCGATTGCTTTTTCGTCGCTCGGATTTGCAGCAAGAGTCTCTTTATATGCTTTCTCCTTCTCGGCAGCCGTAATTCGGACTTTATCAACGGCAACGCGATACTTTTCGACTTTCTCGCGCTGCAATTTTTCGTGTTCTTTTAAGTTTTCGTCACTTGCATAAAAAGTCGCTGCTCTTAAATTCTTTTCAATTTCATATACCTGTGAGAATACCGAACCGACAACAGCCAGCTCATTCATTCCCCAACCGTTTTCAATTGCCTTTTGCTGACCTCTGATCTGTTCAATTGCACCCATACAGTTTCTCTGGGAGATTGTATCGGTTCCTTTTCCCACCATGGTATCAAGACGCTGATTCAACATGGAATCATACGGTGATGTGCCATCCTCGTTAACCAGCTCATCAAACTTTTTATGATTCTCAAGAATCTTTTCAAAACTCTGATTCAGTTTTTCAAGATATGCTTTTTCCTTATCGGAAGTGTAATCCTTTGTAATCGCCTGTCTTTCGTATTCAAGATCCAACAGATCGGATGTAATCGAAAAATACTCATTCAGAGGCTTCAGAGGACCATTTCCCCCAAGTCTTTCCTGCATGGTATCAATCGAATACATTTGATTCTCTTTGGGCCCGTTGATAAACTGTCCGATCAACATGGCAAGATAGGGATTCTCAGCCAAAGCCACGCCGAAATCTCCCTTTTCCGTATCCAGCATATTATCCGTAAGTTTCTGATATCCGTAATATGCATCTTTAAACTTTTTATTCTCCGGCTTATCAAATTCATTACGGATGGCGATGCGAAATTCGGCAGCTTTTCCCCTGTTAATTTCCGCAATCTGCTCTGCTTTGAATTCCTCTTTAAAATGCGTCCCGTTCAGGGTTGTGGGATAAGAAACATCCTGCTCTATCTTGAGATTTCCCATATTTATACCGGTTTGATTAATAATTTGCTGATTCAAATCCGGATTAACACTCTCCATAAAAAAATTAGCAAAATTATAAGCGTGAACAATCTGATACCCCGTTGCTGCCAATCCGTACTTTCCCTGTGTGAAATCCTTGTTTTTCGGTGCCATGTTTTTGCCCTCTCGTTGTTTATATTAAAACTGCACTTTTTTTATATTTCGCTGTTTTCAAGGTATTCATTGCATAATGCCCCATCAAACACAACTATGATAACATTCAATGTCCAACAAATGTCCAACGCAACATCGGAATTTACACAAAAAAGCAGCCGCAGATGCGGCTGCCTTTCGTAGAAATTAAAACCGGGTACCGACGCATCGGCACCCGGCAATTATTTTTACTTAAAGTACTTCACACCGGCTTCGAAGATCTTCAGATCCTGCTCGCCGTAAATGTTGATTGCGACACCGTCGCCGCGACGCTCCGCATGAGCCATTTTACCGAGAACACGTCCGTCCGGTGAAGTAATGCCTTCGATGGATGCGTAGGAACCGTTGATGTTCCACTCTTCGTCCATCGAAATGTTTCCGTCGATATCCGCGTAGCGGGTTGCTACCTGGCCGTTTTCGAAGAGCTTGTCAATCCACTCCTTCGGTGCTACGAAACGTCCCTCTCCGTGGGATGCAGGCGATGTGTAGGTATGACCAACCTCGGCAAGTGCCAGCCACGGCGAAAGGTTCGAAACAACCTTCGTGTAAGCCATCTTGGAGATGTGGCGGTTAATCGTGTTGAAGGTCAGTGTCGGAGAATCTTCCTTCTGTCCGACGATCTCACCGTAAGGCACAAGACCTAATTTGATGAGTGCCTGGAATCCGTTACAGATACCGAGTGCCAGACCGTCACGCTCATTTAAGAGTTTCATAACCGCATCTTTCAATGCTTCGTTCTGGAATGCAGTTGCAAAGAACTTCGCACTTCCGTCCGGCTCATCACCTGCGGAGAATCCGCCGGGGAACATGATAATCTGTGCTTTGCCTATTTCTTTTACATACTCTTCCACGGACTCTTTAATATCGTTTGCGCTTAAGTTACGGAAAATCTTCGTCGTAACCGTTGCACCGGCACGCTCAAATGCCTTCGTGGAATCATATTCACAGTTCGTTCCGGGGAATACCGGAATGAATACGTGAGGCTTTGCAACTTTATTCTTGCAGACATATACGTTTCCGCCGGTATAAAGCTTCTCTTCAAGCGGAGTCGTATCATCTTTGGACTTCGAAGGGAATACTCTCTCAAGTTTGCCCTTGTAAGCTGCCAGAAGCTCGTCCATGGACACCGTAACGTCTTTATAGGTAAATCCGCCGTTTACGACATGTCCGACGAGAATGAACGGAATATTCATCTCAAGCAGTGCCTCGGAGGAAACTTCCAGAAGGATGTCGCCCATGCGGTTCTTAAAGAGGTCTTCCTTGGAAAGTGCTTCGTCAAAGAGAACGCCGAGTCCGTTACCGAATGCCATCTTTGCAAGTCCGGGAACGATTCCGTAGGAATCAAGAACATATGCCGCCGCAATGCGCTTGGATTTGTTCATCTCGTAGATTGCATTGTATAAAGTCTTTACTTTCTCAAAATCGGGAATCTCTTCATCGTTCTTCGGCATGGAAACAAGAATGAGGAAATCTCCTGCTTTCTTCAGTTCCGGAGTAATCACATCCTTCACCTTAGCCACATCTACCGCGAAGGAGCAAAGCGTGGGCGGAACGTCGATATCCTGGAAGGTACCGGACATACTGTCCTTACCGCCGATGGACGGAAGTTCGAATGCAAGCTGTGCCTTGTATGCACCAAGGAGTGCCGCAAAAGGCTGGCTCCAGCGCTTCGGATCTTCGGTCATTCTTCTGAAGTATTCCTGGAAGGTGAATCTTACTTTTCTGTAATCACCGCCTGCTGCCACAATCTTGGACAGGGAGGAAAGTACCGCATAAATGGAACCGTGATACGGGCTCCAGGAAGAAAGATACGGATCGAAGCCGTAGCTCATCATTGTGACCGCATCGGTCAAGCCGTCCAGTACCGGTACTTTTGCTACCATGGTCTGGGTTTCGGTCATCTGATACTTACCGCCGTAAGGCATCAGCACGCTGCCCGCTCCGATGGAGGAATCGAACATTTCAACGAGTCCCTTCTGGGAACAGGTATTTAAGTCGGATACGCTTGCGGTAATCGCGGTCTTTAAATCGCCTGCGTTTAATGCTTCTTTGACCGCAGGGATTGCAATCTTCTTAAAGTAGTCTTCGCTCTTCTTCGGGCTCTCAACATAGACATCGGTCTCCTGATGCGCACCGTTGGTATTTAAGAACGCTCTGGAGATGTTTACGATACTCTTTCCTCTCCAGTTCAGAACCAGTCTCGGCTCCTCGGTTACGGTAGCCACTTCGACTGCCTCGAGGTTTTCTTCTGCCGCATATTTCATGAATTCCGCAACATCCTTCGGATCGATGACAACCGCCATTCTTTCCTGGGATTCGGAAATCGCAAGTTCGGTTCCGTCCAGACCTTCGTACTTCTTGGGAACTTTATCGAGATCCACGGTCAGACCGTCTGCAAGCTCACCGATTGCAACGGAAACACCGCCGGCACCGAAGTCGTTACACTTCTTAATCAGGCGGCTGACTTCGCCGCGACGGAAGAGGCGCTGGATTTTACGTTCTGTGGGAGGATTACCCTTCTGAACTTCCGCACCGCAGGTTTCAATCGAGGATACGGTATGTACCTTGGAAGATCCGGTTGCACCGCCGCAGCCGTCACGTCCGGTACGTCCGCCGAGGAGAATGATTACATCTCCGGGATCGGAGGTCAGTCTCTTTACGTCACGTCTCGGAGCGGCACCCATAACGGCACCGATTTCCATTCTCTTTGCCACATAATCGGGATGATAGATTTCTTTTACAAGGCCGGTTGCAAGACCGATCTGGTTTCCGTAGGAAGAATATCCGTGTGCGGCACCGCGCACCAGTTTTTTCTGGGAAAGTTTTCCCTTTAAGGTTTCGGAGTTCGGAACCGTGGGATCAGCAGCACCGGTTACACGCATTGCCTGATAAACGTAA
>CADCOL010000170.1 GCA_902803015.1 uncultured Lachnospiraceae bacterium
AAAACATGGTTGATGATTTTTAAGATATTGGTTTTGCCGGTGCCGTTTGCACCGATCAATGCGACATGTTCGCCTTTTTTGATTTCAAATGAAAGACCGGTAAACAGGGTTCTTTCGCCGTAACTTTTTGCAATGTTGCAAACGGAAAGGACATCGTTTCCGCTGTCTTTGTTTAAGTTAAATTCCAGACCCATGTCGATTCGTTCTTCGACGGGCTTTTCGATGACATCCATTTTATCCAGCATGTGCTGGCGGGAATCCGCACGCTTAATGCTTTTTTCGCGATTGAAGGAACGGAGTTTTTCAATGACTTCTTTCTGGTGTTTGATTTCGTTTTGCTGTTTTTCGTATGCAGAGAGAAGAGAGGCCTTGCGGACTTCCTTTTTTACAATGAAATCCTCATAGTTTCCGTCAAACATCAACGCTTTGCCGCCTTCGATTTCAACGGTCTTGCTGACGATTTTATTGATAAAATAGCGGTCGTGCGATACCAGCAAAACGGCACTTTTGATATTTAACAGATAGTTTTCAAGCCAGGTAACGGAAGCGATATCCAGATAGTTGGTCGGCTCGTCGAGGAGAATCAAATCGGGCGCGGTTAAAAGAATGCGTCCCAGGGAAAGCCTTGTCCTTTCGCCGCCGCTTAATTTTAAAACCGATTTCTCATAATCGCTTTCCGGGAAATTTAAACCGCGAAGGATTCCCAGAATATCGCTTTTATAGGTATATCCGCCTTCCAAATCAAATAAGTGCAGTTCTTTATGATAGCGCTCCATCAGGGCATTCAGCGCATCGCCCGAGAGCGTTTTCATTTCTTCTTCCATACTGCGGATACGCGTTTCCATATCAATCACATTCTGTTTAGCCGACAGAAGCTCGTCCATAATCGTGTGATCGTCGGTATAATTCTGAACCTGCGCGAGATATCCGACCGTAGCATCTTTTTTGATGGAAACAACGCCTTCATCGGGGGAGAGTTCTTTTTGGATAATGTGAAAAAGAGTGGTTTTTCCGGCACCGTTATTGCCGATCATCGCCACTTTTTCGTGTTCGTTGATATGAAAGCTGACATTCCGAAGAACCTGCTTATCGCCAAAACTCTTCGAAATATTCTGACATGAAAGAATCATCTTTCCTCCGAAGTAAATGAAAGTCCGCTACGAATTATACTTGAAATTTGTGTTTTTGAAAAGTGAAAAAGTCATGCGGAATACTTTGGCGGGAAATGGCGGATAATATTGACAGTACTTTAACGAAAAATTATAATGTAAATGTTAAATTGGCACATAATGTAGTATTTGTTAAATTTTCTACATCTGTATTTAGCGTTTGTGCAGTTGTGAATATCCGTATTTGACAAAGGAGAGCAGATTATGTCGGAGCGTAAAATATCACAGGCGGTTATCAGTCGTTTGCCGAGATATTTAAGATACCTGGGCGACTTAAAAGATGAGGGCGTGGAGCGTATTTCCTCCCACGACTTAAGTGTTCGCATGCATGTGACGGCATCCCAGATTCGTCAGGATTTCAATCATTTCGGCGGATTCGGCCAGCAGGGTTACGGCTATAACGTGGATTATTTATACGATGAAATCGGTAAAATACTGGGCCTCGATCACAAGCACACCCTTGTGATTATCGGTGCCGGAAACCTGGGACAGGCGCTTGCAAACTATATGAATTTCGAACGCAGGGGCTTTATCACCATGGGACTCTTTGACAAGAATCCGAAGCTTGTCGGCAAGACGGTTCGTAACCTGGAAATTATGGATATCAATGAGGCACCTGATTTTATAAAGAAAAACAATATCGAGATTGCGGTTCTGACCCTGCCGAAGGCAGGTGCGACCGAGATTTCGAAACAGATTGTGGATTCCGGTATTCGCGCAATCTGGAACTTTGCGCATGTGGATCTTGATTTGCCGGATTCGATTGTGGTGGAGAATGTTCATCTTTCCGAGAGCTTAATGAAACTTTCGTATAAAATCAGTCGCGGCGCAGGGGATGAAGAATAAATGTTAATTCTGAATGCTTCACAAATGAATCAGCTTGACGAATATGCCATTCAGACGAAGGGCATTCCTCAGTTTGTCTTAATGGAGCGTGCGGCAGAGGCGGTATGCAATTCTCTTTTGGAATTCATGCCGTATCAAAAGGTTTTGGTGGTTGCCGGAATCGGGAATTGTGCCGGTGACGGAATTGCGGCGGCAAGAATCTTAAAAAACAGAGGTTTTGCGCCGGTTGTATGGCTTGTGAAACCGCTTGAAAAATGCAAGGAAAGTGTGCATAAGCAGCTGGAACCTTATCAAAATGCCGGCGGAATCGTAATCAACGAAAAACCGGTACTTGAATTTGATCTGATTATCGATGCGATTTTCGGTGTCGGTTTAAACCGCGATCTGGACGAGGATTTTATAAATGCCGTCGAATTTATCAATGCGGCAAAAGAAGACGGAAAACATGTAGTA